>JBASOB010000015.1:0-2707 GCA_049657865.1 Mobilitalea sp. | reverse complement strand
CGATAGGACCGATCAGTGTAGATAACTCATAGATCTCACCTATTTCAGTCAGTATTATTTCCTCTTTTGATGCAGCTTCTAAGGTGATTGCATCTACATTCACCTTCACTTCATTCGTTGCATAGGCCAAATCCGATATTGTAAAGGTTACTTCTATCTTCTGAGGATTCGTAATTGTTGTCATATTAAGAATATGGTTCACTACCTCTACTTCATCCACTGCCGATCCATCAATTGCATTCAAAGGATCATTTGTATCAAATATTCCAGAGGGTTTTAACGCTGATTTGGGATTCTTCTGATTAATTGTCAGTTCTATACCATCAACAACTATCTTATCATACATAATGCTACAAGAAGATAAGGGTGTTTTCGTGGTTTTACCTATTGTCACTTTATAATCCTTGATATAAATTGCAGTTAGATTACTCAGACCAGTCACCCCTGCCGCAATTGCTTCCTCTGACAAATCCGTCGCAGCATCAAAGCTCAGTGTATACTGTCCGTCCTCATTAATTAATATATTTTCTCCAACTTCATTGTTATAATATTGTAGAATTTCATCATTATAATATACATTAAGTGCAAGCGAAATCCTTGTATTTGCATTCTTACCGGTCACATTAATCTTCAAAGTTTTAGTCAGACCATTTGAAGCTGTCATTGTAATGAAAGTTGTCCCAGCTGCGACTCCGACTACCTTGCCGGTGGCTGATACCGTAGCAATCTTAACATTCGAGGATTTATAGGTAATATAATCTGTAGTATTCGCTGGAATCATAATCACATTCAGAAATAAACTTTTATCCTTTGCCACCTCATATTCATTGCTGCCCGTAATAAGAATAGTACATGGAATTTTGGAAATCTTTGCTGTAACTCTTACTGATATCACCTTTGCTATTGATCCGCTCTGGGAAAATCCAGTTATCGTTGTCATTCCAATTCCTCTTGCATGAACTTTCCCTTTATATACCGTTGCTATGGTTTCATCTGCTGTTTTCCACAGAATCACATCATTGTTATTGTCAGGCTCCAACTCACAAGTGATCGTCTTCTTTGCTCCTATCTCTAGAACCAATTTCTCATCACTCACCGTAAGTCTGGTAATCTGTACAACCTTCGGTCTTTTTATGATATCCGAATACTCTGTATTTAAATAAGCCCCACGCATAATTGCGTCCGTTACTTTCACATCTATTGTCTTTCCTGTTGCTCGGTCAATCAATGTAGTGCTGTAATCAGGTGTCATCGTTCTATCATACCATCCCTGATCCCAGTAACAGGCTACAATTCCATTTAATCGGCAGGCTCTTGTAAATGTCTCAACATAATAAGCTCTTTCGTCCGAATTGTCTTTATTAATACAATCATATTCGCCCATAATAACTGGTACGCCTTGCGAGGAAAATATTGTGTTTAATTTCTCCAAGCTCTCAGCCGTCTTAATTGCTGAATCATATTGATAACTTGTTACACCTAATGATTCTCCTGTCTGGAACGAGTAGTCGGCATAATGAACTGATACGAACAGACGACCTTCCATTGTATCGTTTGGCATTGCAAAACCATACGATTTCTCGGTCATATACTCCATACTGGCCAAACGACCTGGAACAGACAACCAGCGATAACTATTATTAGAGCCGGAAGCACGCACCACATTAACGAAAATTTGATTCATATTCTTAATCACTAGCGTGTCCCGAACGGCTCCTTCCTCAGAATCGTCCTCTCCTGCTACTTCATTCATAGATTCAAAAATCAAATGCTCATCATAATCTTTAAAGCGTTCTGCGATATTAGTCCATACGCCTTCGAATTTCTCATACACTGTATCTATATCATCCGCTGATATTCTGAGCCATCCTGTCTGTTCTGCTCCATCATGATGCAGGTTAATGATCACATACATATCCTGAGAAATACAGTAATCAACAATATCTTGAACACGGCCTATCCAAGTTTCATTTATTGCATACCCGTTCTCGTCATCAATCATATTCCCCCAGGTAACCGGGATACGTATGGTATTAAAGCCCATATCGTGAACTGACTTAATCAAGGCTTTGGTCGTCTTAACGCTTTGCCAGGCTGTCTCGTTAGGAGTAAAACCGGTATGCCCCTCCATTGTGTTGCCGAGATTCCAACCGGCTCCCATCTCTGATACTATTTTTTTCTGGCTTAAATCTTTCATCGGTAATGGGTTGCTGCTTTCTTGATTATCTTTAAATTGAAGGTCAGCTTTTACTTTTTCCAATTTTTCTCTTGCTTTGCGATACTCTTTCTTCTCAAGGTCTGTATCTTCATAAATCAGCTTTGTCTGACTTAGTTCCTTCTGAAATTTATTCCAGGTATCTTTGGTATATTTCAAAGAATCCATATTGTCACAATAGTCCAGCGTAAGTTTCAGCAACTCCCTGGCACTCATTTCAATCTCTGTATTCTGTGCTGCTATCATTCGAACAGGTGGTGTTTGGACTACTGCAATTGTTATTAAGACACATACCAGTGCAGATAAAAGCAGTGTACTGCTTTTTATTTTATGTAACATATGTATAACCATGCCTTTCTCTCTGCTTGCAAACTTAAGGATGTAGGCACCAATTTGCGTATGAAGATGTTATTCTTCACACTCGAACCTCCAAATTATATGTTCTCCCATATAACTCCTAAATTAAAAACTATTTCTGTATCAATTATAAGG
>JBASOB010000014.1:0-6375 GCA_049657865.1 Mobilitalea sp. | reverse complement strand
TTATATAACCATGCCTTTCTCTCTGCCTCAATGTATTATTCATACCGTTACGATTCTATTTCGGATGATTTAAGGAAAAACTTAACCTTTTTACCAGTTGACTTAAAACAAATAGCAGTCTTCCATATTCTTCCACAATTCCCAATAAATGCTGTAATTGTTATATAATTCACATTGACATTTACATAGCAGCGAATTATACTTATCGTGGTGGACAATTGATTGATAAACTGTACAATTTTGTTTGTTCTACGTTCCATTTGCCGAAGCAAACAACAATAGAAATAGGAGGATATTATATGTCAACAAAAGCATACTTTAAACATGACGAAATCGGTGCGAATAAGCCTGGATTTTCGAAAACACGCTCTATTATCGAAGCAGCATTCTATGGTAATAATGTCGTAAAAATCAACACCTTGAAAGAAGCTTATGAACTTGCCAAAAACTCACCAGGTACTGTTGTAACAGATATGCCTGTCTATCGCGGAGAAGAATTCGGCCTTGAACCAGAAGCAAAAGTATTATTATTTAATGACGGTGGTATCACCGGTCGTTATGCTGCTGCAAGAAGAATTGCCGGTGAACCAAACGTAAATTGCGATAAACTAGATAAAATTATTATGGATGCTATCTATGATTCAAGATGGAAGACCATGTATCATGCCGAAGTATATATTGGCTTAGATCCTGAATTTATGGTAAAAGCTCATTTACTTATTCCCGAGGGCGAAGAGAATATCATGTACAACTGGATGTTGAACTTCCAGTACATGTCAGATGAATATGTTAAGATGTATAAATCTTCCCTGCCAATCGGAACGGAACCTGATATCTATATCTTCTCTGATCCTCAGTGGAAGGGAACTACTCAGACTGATGTTTCTGATCCTAGCTGTTTATGCTATTTCAATACACCTACCAACTGCGCTGCTATCTTAGGTATGAAATACTTTGGAGAACACAAGAAGGGTACTCTTACCATTGGCTGGGCAATCGCAAACCGTAACGGTTATGCTTCCTGCCATGGCGGACAGAAGAGATACAATCTTGCAGACGGCAAATCCTTCGTAGCTTCCGTATTCGGTCTTTCCGGATCAGGTAAATCTACGATCACACATGCAAAACATGGTGGTAAATATAATGTTACAGTTCTTCATGATGATGCATTTATCATCAATGCAGAAACTGGTTCTTCCATTGCTATGGAGCCTACCTATTTTGATAAAACCGCAGATTATCCTACTTACTGCGATGATAATAAATATTTATTAACTGCTCAGAACTGTTCCGCTACGATAGATGAAGACGGCAGAGTTGTTCTCGTCACAGAAGATATCCGTAACGGTAACGGCCGTGCAATTAAATCTAAGTTATGGTCACCAAACCGTGTAGATAAAATTGTTGAACCGGTTAACGCAATCTTCTGGATCATGAAGGATCCTACGCTTCCTCCTGTTGTTAAATTAGATGGTGCAGATCTTGCTTCCGTCATGGGAGCTACCCTTGCAACTAAGAGATCCTCCGCAGAGCGTCTTGCTCCTGGAATCGATCCGAATGCATTAGTAGTTGAGCCATATGCTAACCCTTTCCGTACTTATCCTCTTGCTAACGACTATGATAAATTTAAGAAATTAGTTGGCGAAAAGAAAGTAGACTGCTACATCATTAATACCGGTGATTTCATGGGCAAGAAGGTTAAACCTTCTGATACCCTTGGAGTAATCGAAGCAATCGTAGAAGGAACTGCTAAATTCAAACCTTGGGGACCTTTCTCCGGTATCGAAATCTTTGAGTGGGAAGGCTTCGTTCCTGACCTAAACGATCCAGAATACAAAGCTGAATTAGTAGCTAGAATGAATGACCGCGTTAAATTCGTTGAATCTAGAAATGAATTCAAGAGTGGCTATGATAAACTTCCTGACTGTGCATTAGCAGCACTGAAGAAAGTAGTTTCTGAATTAGCATAATCTGTCTTTAACATTATAAAGACAAGTCAAGAAGCCTGAAATTAGCATCCTATCTGCTAATTCCAGGCTTCTTGTTTGTCTTGTATGTTTTTGCAGGACTATGATCTCGTATGCTAATGCAAGATTAAGGTCTTGCATGTTTTTGCAGGACTTTAAGTATCCTTAATATTAAAAGGAGCCTTTGCTTATAGTGGAATGAATTAAATTCCCTATAAGACAAGGCTCCTTCTTTTATACTCTATTTATGCAATTTCTGCTCCTGGAGCCATCGGCTTCTCAGGAACCATAAGTGCAAGCGTTCCATCCGCATCTTCCGCACAGAGCAACATTCCCTCTGATACGATACCTGCCAAAGTTGCCGGTTTCAAGTTACATAATACCATAACCTTCTTGCCTACCATCTCCTCAGCGGAATAATATGCTTTGATGCCGGATACGATTTGTTTAACCTGAGATCCTATTTTTACTTGGGAACACAATAATTTCTTAGATTTCTTAACCTCTTCACAAGCAATGATTTCACCAATTTGGAATTGCAATTTTGTAAAATCCTCATAGGTAATCTCTTCTTTTGCTTCGATATCAATGACTCCGCTTTCTTTCTCCTCTACAACTTCCTCTGTAACAGGCGCCGGATTTAAAGCTTCCTGTTCTGCCTTTATTTCTTCCACTTTATCTAATACCTCCTTCAGATCCAGTCGTGCAAATAAAATTTCCGGGGTTTTGGTAACAATAGTACCAGATTCATATATCCCGAACTGTTCCATTTCTTCAAAAGATCTGGTTTTTGCATTTAACTGTGTCAGAATATTATTTGCAGTCTCCGGTAAAAATGGCATCAGTAGGTTTGCTCCAATGCAGATACTCTCCGTCAAATTATAAAGAACTGTTTCAAGACGTGCAAGTTTTGAATTATCTTTTGCCAAAGCCCAAGGCAAGGTTTCATCAATATATTTATTGCATCGCTTAATTAAGGTAAATATTTCGCTGATTGCATCTGCTACACGAAGGTTTTCCATCTTAGCGGATACTTTCTTCGGTGTCTCTATTGCTAGCGTAATTAGTTCTGCATCTATTGTTTCTGCTGCTTTTGTATCGCGTACTACTCCGTCAAAATATTTATTTGACATGGAAATCGTTCGATTCACCAAGTTTCCAAGAGTATTCGCTAAATCAGAATTGATTCTTTCTACGAGCAGTTCCCAGGAAATCACTCCGTCATTCTCAAAAGGCATTTCGTGAAGAACAAAGTAACGGACTGCATCTACGCCAAAGACTTTAACCAAATCGTCTGCATAGAGAACATTTCCTCTGGATTTACTCATCTTATCGCCTGCAGAACCCTGAAGTAGCCAAGGATGTCCAAAAATCTGCTTGGGCAGCGGCACATTAAGAGCCATTAACATAATCGGCCAATAAATAGTATGGAAACGAAGAATATCTTTCCCGATTAGATGTAGATCTGCCGGCCAGAACTTGTTAAAAGCCTCTGCATTATTGCCATCTACGTCATAACCAAGTCCGGTGATATAGTTACTTAATGCATCCAGCCATACGTAGACTACATGTCTGTCATCAAAATCTACCGGGATACCCCACTTGAAAGAAGTACGGGATACGCAGAGGTCCTGCAGTCCAGGGATTAAGAAGTTATTCATCATCTCGTTCTTTCTGGATTCCGGTTGAATAAATTCCGGATGTGTATTGATGTGCTCAATTAGACGATCCGTATACTTCCCAAGCTTCAGGAAATAAGCTTCCTCTTTCGCCGGTTGAACTTCTCTGCCGCAGTCAGGACATTTCCCGTCTACTAACTGAGACTCGGTAAAGAAAGATTCACAAGGAGTGCAATATAGACCTTCATAATGCCCTTTATAAATATCTCCCTGCTCATATAGTTTCTTAAACATCTTTTGAATCTGTTTTTCATGATATTCATCTGTCGTACGAACGAATTTATCATAAGAACAGTTCATTAAATCCCAGATGCCTTTAATCTGTGCAGCGACGCCATCCACAAATTCCTGTGGTGATACACCTTGTTCTGCTGCCTTTAATTCGATTTTCTGACCATGTTCGTCTGTCCCTGTCTGAAAATACACCTCATAGCCTTCCTGTCTTTTAAATCTGGCTATGCTGTCCGCTAACACGATTTCATATGTGTTGCCGATATGCGGTTTTCCCGAGGTGTACGCAATTGCGGTAGAAATGTAATAAGGTTTTTTATCCATTTTTTTATTCCTTTCTGTGATCTATTTGAGTAACAATAAATTTAAAATATACTTTTATAGCAATAAAAAAACTCCCATCCTTAAAATTATTTAAAGACGAGAGAAGCTCCCGTGGTACCACTTTAATTTGTCCTTACCTCACGGTAAAAACCTCTAAACTGCAAAATTCTACAGTTAAGCATCCTAACGATTGCTACTCGTCGCAGCCTTAGAATAAATTCCTCGGTGCGCAGCTCCAAGACCATGTTCAGCAATTTCTTAAAGTTTATATCGCTGGCTTTCACAATACGACTTTGCATATCGCTTCTTCCAACTTCATAAACTGGACTCTCATCCGTCTCCCCTTCTCAGCTCTATGGGGTTCTCTGTTGACCGTTCTCTTGCTTACTCTTCTTTTCTTAGCCTTTACTTATTATTATGTCAAAGTATAACATTTGTAAGTGCCTTTGTCAAAGGCTTTCCAAGCCTTGTTTGTGTCAAGTATTTATTGGCAGTTTCTCATTCAGTTTTTCTAAACCTTCATTTTGCATGTATTTTTCCGATTATATAGAGAAAGAGTTCCAGCTTTGTGCAGGCAAAGGAGCTGAATCCAAACCAGGCACAAGAGGAACTCTTTATGCCTAGTTTATTCTATTCAGAACAGAAAATCAACAGTTTTTGTATCACAATAATAAGCACTCCCTTTTATGCGAATGCCCTTATTAATGCTTTTCTTGATCCGGTCATCATTGCATCCCTTAATGCAAAATGTCCTTTTTGAATATTTCCATCCTTATTGCCTTTTCCGTCACACTTCGGTGCTTTCGCGGCACTTAATACTTCCATTACCTCGTTCAGTCTGGCCGCCATTATTATTCCGTCCGTATATCGTTCTATCGTATCGTAGAGGGTTCTGTTCTCTTTCCGTACAAGAATCTTAGCTATGTTATTGGCTCCGCTGATGCTCCAGCTCATCCTCCGGTGCTTCATCCGCTGCGTAATTACCGAGCAGTTATGGTTTTCCTGTGTTCCGAGATTCTTATATACGATTCCAGGCTGCTCTTCCGGCAGCTTTATGCCTCTTCTCTGATACGGAATCAGTCCGTCCCTGTTCTTCTTCAGGTATTCCAGCAGCTCCAGTGCTTTTTTACTTCCTTTATCTGTGGTTTCCGGACTTTCTACGCTTGCTGCATAAGCTTCGATATATGCGAAACAATCCTCGATATTATCCTCATCCAGAAGCTCCCTGATCGCTTTCTGCGCCCGCTTGTCGGGTATCTTACGGATAATCGCCTGATATATATGGAATCTGTCTAATTGGAACACAGTTTCTGGTTCATAAGGATCCTTTATCCAGGATCCTCCGTCCCCATTCAGTATCCTGATTGCTATTTCATCGGTATTATATTTTTTCTGCAGCATGGCTTCCCTGATGGCATGAAATTCTTTTGCATTCTCCATGCCGGCAGTCATGATTTTCCCGGCCAGCTTCGTGTTCGCTTTTCCGTCATTTTCCCAGCCTTTATAGGCAACCGATACCTTCATTTCCCTGCTTTTCTTTCTGCCCGGCCTGGCTTTTCCCTGCATCGAGATATATACGCCGTCCATCTCCTCGAATAATATGGGTGTTACTTCTTCTCCGGAAAGTTCACCTGCATTCATCTCAGCTACCAGAGCTCTTTCTTCGGCACAGATTTTATCGCCCAGCTTCTGTACCAGATTCCATGCGCCGCCATGGCTGATCACCTGACCGGTCGTCTGGCTGACTGCATCCGCTGTTCCTCGATAGGATTCCTTCGTGACCGTTTCCGCTATCTTTTCCGCGAGGTTGGTGGAAATCAGGCCTATCTTATCCATTTTCATTGCTTCATCTAAAAGATAAATCCATTCGGTCCTGCCTTCTTCGTTCACATGCTGGTAAACAGTGCGTTCATACTCGACTTCTCCAAAGACCGTTTTTATGCTCGTTGAACGAGTTCCTTTGTGGCGGTATGCTTTTTTGTCTCGGGACTGTTCAAGTCCATTATCATACTCTTCTAAAATAGTGCGTGCCATTTCACAGCCACACTGGCAAATATATCTGAAAATATTTTGCTCCAGCTCCTTGAATGAAATGATTTTATCCTTTATAATTAACTCCATCATACAGTCCTCTTTCGTGTTTTTCTTCGTCGTTAAACATTATAAAAGAAAAA
>JBASOB010000013.1:0-2748 GCA_049657865.1 Mobilitalea sp. | reverse complement strand
GATATGACACTTTTCTGACAAAATCGACCTGTATAATAATAGATAGATAAGGAGTTTGAAAATAATAATAAATGGGAATATTTCCTATGAAAAAGTTTTTCTGCTTGTCTTCTTGCTATATTATAAGATATAATGTAACAGAAGCATACATATGCAGCAGGGCAGGGATGAACATGTAAGAACTATGAAGGGAGAAACGATAATGCAACATATATTAATTGCTGATGATAACCGCGATATTACAGATATCTTATCTACATACTCCAGAATGGAAGGTTTTGAACCACTTGTTGCGGGGGACGGGGAAGAAGCCATACGACTATTTACAGAATATAGTCCGGAAGTTGTATTACTTGACGTGATGATGCCAAAGGAAGACGGGTATGAAGTCTGCCGTAAAATCAGAAGCAAATCTAACGTTCCAGTTATTTTAATCACCGCAAGAGGTGAGGATTTTGATAAAATCATGGGTCTTGATATTGGAGCAGATGATTATATCGTAAAACCTTTCAGCCCAAGAGAAGTTATGGCAAGGGTAAGGGCGGTTATGAGAAGAATGGCGAAGGAAACAAAAGAACCCTCAGCACAGAATATACTATCCATAGGAAATCTTGACATTAATTTAGATGAGTATACCTTACATATTGGTGGAACAAAAGTTTCTTTAACGAAGAAAGAGATAGAAACGATGTGGACGTTAGCTACAAATCCAAACAAGGTATTTACCAGAGATAATCTTTTAGATAGTCTGTGGGGATTTGATTATTTTGGTGATAGCAGAACAGTGGATTCTCATATTAAAAGATTACGTTCTAAGTTAGACATAATTGAACATCCATCTTGGGTGATTAAGACGATCTGGGGTGTGGGTTACAAATTTGAAGTGGAAGAGAAGTAGTGGGATTATGGCGAAAGACAATAAAGTACGTATTTATAATCGTCTGTTTGTAAAACTGTACATCAACTATGCGGTCATGCTTTTGATTACGGCTATATTAATCTGCCTGATTTTTATTAAGTTGTATACGGATATGGCGATGGACAGCAGCGTTAAAAAATTACAGGAACAGGCAGTTACGGTCAGTAGTATGGCAACAGGCTATATTAATAGTAACAACACAGATGACTATTTGGATTTCGTAGATAGAATGCAAGAAGTGAATCAATGGGATATTTATACCGTTTCCAATCCGAATGCAGTCCATCCGATGCCGGTAATCATGGAAAATAGCGCTACTTATGAAGATTTTGCTGCAACGGGTGAATATGCGGAATATGAAGAATTGCTAATAAGTGCATTTAACAATATTACGACGGACTATAAAAAAGGTGATGATGAGATTTATCAGGTTCCTACTATTACAGTATCTTACCCTATTTATGGCATGGACAATGACATCGTTGGAGCAGTACTTGTCAATTATTTAGTAGAAGGACAAGATGAAATTGTATCAAGCAGTCTGTCCACTATCGTAATCAGCAGCGTTGTGGCACTTGCAATTTCTTTTATCATTATTATTGTATTTGCAACGGAACTGTCTCTTCCTATATCAAGAATGCGAGTTACGGCACTGGAACTGGCTGCCGGTAATTATCATACAAAAACAGGAATTAAACGGAATGATGAAATTGGAGATCTTGCTAAGACGGTGGATATTCTGTCAGAAAAACTCTTGGAAAATGATATTCAGAGGAAAAATCTGGATCAGATGAGGCTGGATTTCTTTGCGAATGTTTCACATGAGCTAAGAACACCGATTACTGTAATCAGAGCATATACAGAAACATTAGTAGACGGAGTGGTTACGGAGAAAGAGAAAGTGGATCAGTATTATGGACGTATGCTTTCTGAATGTAAGAGCATGGAACGTCTGGTAGGGGATTTAATGACCTTGTCAAAGATGCAGAATCCTGATTTCCTAATTCAAATGGAACCGGTCAATTTACAGCAGATTTTTGAGGATATCATAAGAAGCGCAGGGACAATTGCAGAGAAGAAGAACATCAAAATAGAGGTTGTGAAGGATGATCCGATTTCAATGATTTTGGGTGATTATGATCGACTGAGGCAGATGTTCATGGTAATTCTTGATAATGCAATTAAATTCTCGGATGAGAATAAAACAGTGCACATTGTTGTCAAGAAGAATGAGGAAATTATAGTAACGATCAGGGATGAAGGAGTTGGGATTGAACCAATCGATCTCCCGAATATTTTTGAGAAGTTTTATAAATCCAATCTCAAGCAGAATGCAAGCGGGACAGGATTAGGATTGGCGATTGCGAAACAGATTGCTATTAAGCATGGTGGTGATATTATGGTACAATCAACACCAGGCGAGGGCTCGGAATTCATTTTTAATTTCCCGAATTTAGAGATGGAACAGTAAGTTAACCAATATTATCCAGAGATAAAGCATGATAAAGACCTTGAAAAATGTCTTGTTATAGGGTATAATAATGGTAGGAAAACTCCTGGGATGTTCGACAATCTTGTCATTTTGAACCTACATGATGTAATAAGGGATTCCTACATTCGTAAGTAGATGTCATGCCGTCGGTTTTAGCGGAAGGCAGAAGTTTATGTGCGGTTACCCACCTAGCTAAGCTAGGAGTCAAAATACAAGAAACGGCATTTCGGGGATAACTTTAAAATTAAGCGGCTATTTATAGCCGCTTTTTTAATTACGGCTTTAGCCGGTTGAGCTTAGCGAGTTTCTCAACAGAGAAATGAGCTATGCGAAACAT
>JBASOB010000012.1:0-3049 GCA_049657865.1 Mobilitalea sp. | reverse complement strand
TGTTTTCATATATCTCCATGAACTGGCGGGCAAAACCATTGATAAGCCTACAGGTAATAGTAAGCCTGATTACAGCTACGACAACAACAAAAGGCTTGTTGATAAAAGCAAAAATTGACGACACGGTCTATGAAAAAGGAATTAAAATAATAGATGAGGATTTGAGAAAGATAAATATCACAAAAAACGATTTTCATGGAGAATGGAATTATTCAATTGCACCAAATATGTAAAGTTTATTTTGTATCAAGCCATAATTGACCAAGGTTTTACACCGGAGCTGTTCGCAGACGCGGCAAGAGACCACGTCGCAATAAAGAAGTAAGGTTTTATTTTTGTCTTTGATGAAGGAGGGGTGAGTGTAATGCTTGCCCTTCTTTTTATGTTATGGTGGGAGTGGTGAAGCGACCGAGATGCATTCGCTTTTTCGATACCGCTTGTGGTTGCAGTGAGACAAAATGGCAGTCAATTAAGTTGCTGAAAATGTGTCGCGCCCGATATAATATGTTATATCATTGATATATAGAATCGTAGGGGTATCCCCCCTTTATGTGGGGGTAATTGAGCGCCTTCTATCCCCCATAAATTTTCTGCCGATTTTTACAAAACACTCCGCGAAGCTGTCGCAAAGATAATGACTGATTCACGATGAAGTTGTATGGAGCAGACAGGCTACATTGTATGGTTACGCTTGTAGATAATGTTTATGGGAGTGTATTAAATGAAAAAACTGAATGAAACTAAGAACGTTAATATTACCTTAAATCCGCATGCGAAGTATTTTGCTAAATGACAAATAATTTGTAGTACGTTTTAGTGAATATTTTGAAAAACGAGTGGTTGCTTTTCGATTTTTTAGTTGAAAAAATGCAGTAAGTAGTTAAAAAACTTGAAATTTCAGGTTGAAAAAGGCGCTTTTTAAGGACAGAACACAATAATCCCTATCAGGCTATTTTAATTAGACTGATATTTAATGTTTTAGAAAAATTGAAGTCGCTCGTAAGGCTGGTTGTTGTAGAGTTTCAGAATGTTTTGCCGCCCGCGCCTTACCCATTTTCCAGGCACACATATAAATCTGAAAATGAAACGTTTAAGTCTTATATTTGGTAAAATCCTCTTGAATGTTTTTGCCACATTCCCTGCAATGTAATTGTAAAATTTTTTCAAACGGCAATGCGTCGCAAGTGTTTGTATGATAGCGTTTTGCTACTTTTAAGTAAATTTAACTACGAATTTAAGGGAAAAATTCCTACAAAAGGAGTAATGTTGTTCGAAATTTTTTGTATTTTGCATCTGAGAATTCACTTTATTTGCAATCACCAAAATTGGTGAAAATTTTTCAAACGGTAAAGCGTTGCAAGTGTTTATTTGATAGTACTTTGCTCCTTTTTAGGAAATTTTATTGCGGATTTAATGATATGAAAAAGACTGTATTGCTCTTATTTATTTCTACCTTAATGTTTGTTTTAATTGGGTGCGATCCTGATGTTATTGATGGTCGTGCGGCATACAAACAATATTTCAAGGAAAATTTAAAAGACCCACGATCTCTTGTTATATATAAAGAAACATTTAAAAAAGAGGGTGACTATACAATTAATTGGACGGTTGAAATTGGAGCTAAAAACTCATTTGGAGGGATGAACAGAGAAACTTATGAATTTACTACTATTGGTGACAAATTAATCATGGTAAATGGAGAATAATATTATGAGTGATTTTGTATGATTGCGGTTTTAACACAAACAGATATGAAGAAAATTACACTTGTCCTTATTCTTGCGTTTTTCGTTAGCATGGTAAATGCTCAATACAAGACCTACAACAGAAGTATATTTGTAGAGTTTATTGACATGGAGAACACCGAAGGTAAACTTGAATGTGAAATTGATTCTATTTTATTTTCATTTAAGCCAAACCGTGAAAACCTGTGGGGGGTAAAAATACGGAATAGTCGCAATTCAAAAATAGTTATTGATTGGAATGGGACTATAATGGCGAAAGATGGCAAATCGTCAGGTATTATCTTCTCCGATGATAGCCAAATAACAATGAATAATCCAAAAGTTCCCGAGACGGTTCTTCCAGACACTTATGTTGAGAAAGAAATAGACATGAAATCCAACTTTGAAAGTGCAACCCTTTCATTGTACTATCCACGTCAGGTAAGAAAGGGTAAAAACGCAAAGATAACCTTAAGCATACCCATTGATAATGGAATAAGCAAAAAAGATTATCTTTTCAAGTTTAACGTGTATAGTAAGAATTAGTTATTTATTCCACACAACACGCTTTGCACTTTCATCCTTCTTTACTATAGCATTACTGTCGTAGTTATCTATCCGGGATGTTTTTTTCATCCACGGCTCCAATAATTACTCCAAGTCTGATGTGTTATTTAGAACGATCCTAAATAAGGAATATATCTGGCGCGGCATAACAGATTTATCAGGTTGTAATACTGTTTGTTGGTGCTATTCCCTGCTTTAGGGTATAAATTAGATGTGTTTATATCCCTGATGAAATTAGTACTGATTTTGTTACTTCGTGTCGTTATTTGACCGTTCACATAACGTGTGATTGACTAAATTGGAGTGATGAAAACACTTTTTGATGATGTGAAAGCTGCGAGAGGCAGCGTAAATGTAAACGAGCCGTTTTAAGACGTTTTAAGGCACGATTAACATAAGGGGTGAGAATTTCACGGTGAACAGAGAAAGTGCCACAGAGGGGCTGGAAATAAGCGAGAGGGGTATATTTCGACATGTGCAGCAACAGTATTTAGAATTAATAGTAATTAATTAAAACAGACTTGTGATGTTAATTTATGCAAACATGCAAAATATTCCGTCATATATTCCGCCATAATAGAGAAAGCGAAGAGCGCAAGTAGCTGTTTTATAACTATTTACGCTCTTTATGTTGTTGTCCCACTAGGATTCGAACCTGGACTGGCTGAACCAAAATCAGATGTGCTACCATTACACCATGGGACAATCCTTAACTGCTTCGTGAAAAGCAATGCAAAAGTAGCACAATAATTTTAACG
>JBASOB010000011.1:0-28296 GCA_049657865.1 Mobilitalea sp. | reverse complement strand
ATCCGAGACAGGCAATTATATTGATTTAGCCCATGATGGAAAAGGTTTCTTTATGGTTGAAAATTCTGACGGCAGTGTCTCATATACCCGTAACGGATCCTTTCAGGTATCCATGGGGACGCAAGGCTCGGTACTAGCAACATCTGATGGTAATCCTGTTTTAGATACGACAGGGGAACCGATTGTATTTGATGCAAATACGAATACAGCAGATATTGAAATAAATGAAGCCGGAGAGATTTGCTATCCAGATGAAACAGGAACTTCAGTACCAACCGGAGTTCAGGTTGGGGTTGCTCAATTTAATAATCCGACTGGTTTGCTTAAATTGTCCAACAGTCTATTAAGCGAGACAGAAGCTTCTGGTGCAGCACGTTTGGAATCAGAAGATGCATCTTTAAAGAAAAGTAAAATCCAGCAGGGTTATTTAGAAGGTTCTAATGTCCAGGCGGTTGATGAGATGGTTAATTTAATCGTAGCGCAACGTGCTTATGAGATGAGCTCGAAGATAATTACTGCAGCAGATGAAATGTTACAGCAGGCAAATAACTTAAGGTAATGAAAGGAGAAGTCAATGAGTATATCAATTGGTGCTGATTCAGCATTTTCAACAATTCAGAATGCAACTAGCAGTTCGACAAAGACAAAAGCGCTTGAATCCTCATTAAATAACTCTTCTACTGCTACTGATGAGGAATTGATGGATGTCTGTAAAACATTTGAGTCCTATCTACTTGAACAGGTCTTTAAGGGACTAGAAAAAACGGTACCTAAGACCGAAGATGAAGAAAATGAATATATTACGCAGTTTGGCGATATGCTTTATGAAGAATATGCAGAGGATGCTACAGAAAGTCAAGGGCTTGGAATTGCTCAGATGCTGTATGACTCAATGAAACGTAATAGCTAACAGGGTGTATGGCATCATGCCTTCAAAATTACCTTAATAATACAATAAGACTTAAATTAAATAGATAATACAAGGCGATTACAAGACCTTAAATGTCATTTTGAACTGAAGTCCGGGTTTATCGGGATATCGGTTTTAAATGACATTTTCTTATATTACAAATGATTAGATTTGAATGCTTAAATTAGAAATACAGAAGAATCAGTGGAGGCTAACATGTCAGATGTTTTAGAAGGATATATTGAACGAATCATATTCCGGAATGATGAAAATGGATATACCGTGTTAAACCTTCATGTGGATGAAGAAGAGGTTACCTGCGTAGGCAGCTTTCCTTTTATTTCAGAGGGTGAATTTATAATGGCATCTGGAAGTTATACGGATCATCCTGTTTATGGACAGCAATTTATCATAGAACGATACGACATGAAACAGCCAGAAGACTTATTTTCAGTAAAAAGATATTTAGGCTCAGGAGCAATCAAAGGAATCGGTGCTGCGTTAGCAGACAGAATCGTTAACAAATTTAAAGAGGATACTTTTCGGATTATTGAAAATGAGCCAGAAAGATTAGTTGAAATCAAGGGTATCAGTGATCGAATGGCAAAAGAAATCTATAGCCAATTTGAAGAAAAAAGGGATATGCGCAGTGCAATGCTGTTTCTTCAAAAATATAATATCACTGGCAATCTAGCGGTAAAAATATATACAGAATATGGACAGAGAATGTATGATGTTTTAAAAGAAAATCCATATCGCATGGCGGAAGATATTGCTGGGGTTGGATTTAAGACTGCGGATGAAATTGCCAGACAGATAGGTATTGGCAGCGATTCTGATTACAGAGTGAAGGCAGGAATTCTATATGCACTACTTCAGGCTAGCAGCGATGGACATGTTTACCTTCCTGAAAAAGAACTGCTGCAGAAAGCAAAAGCACTTCTCATGACGGAAGAAGAGGCTCTAACTAGACAAATGAATGCTCTTTGCATGGAAAAGAAGATAATCATTAATGAATCAGAGAAGGGAAAGCATATCTATTCATCAATGTTTTATTATATGGAACTCAATGTAGCACGTATGCTGCATGATCTTAATATCCGCTATGATATTAAATCGGAACTGGTCAGAAAACAGATCACTGCAATTGAAGATCAATTCGAGATGGAGTTGGAGGAACAGCAAAGAACAGCAGTAGCGGAGGCAGCCAGTAATGGTTTGCTTGTGATTACCGGTGGACCGGGAACTGGAAAAACAACGACCATTAATACAATTATTAAATTTTTTGAATCCGAGGGAATGGATATTCTGCTTGCGGCACCCACGGGAAGAGCTGCCAAGAGAATGACGGAAACGACAGGTTATGAAGCAAGAACAATCCATCGTCTGTTAGAACTCTCAAAGTTAAGCGATGACCAGGAAAATAAATATTCTTTTGAACGTAACGAGAGTAATCCTTTGGAAACAGACGTATTAATCATTGATGAGATGTCAATGGTAGATATCAACTTGATGCATTCTTTGTTAAAAGCTGTATGTGTCGGAACACGCTTGATTTTAGTTGGTGATGTAAATCAGCTACCAAGCGTAGGCCCGGGTAACGTGCTTAAGGATATTATAGATTCTCATAGTTTTAATATCGTCAAATTAACAAAGATCTTTCGTCAGGCAGCTGACAGTGATATTATAACCAATGCCCATAAAATTAACGATGGTGAGAGTATTAAGCTGGATAATAAAAGCCGTGATTTCTTCTTCTTGAAAAGAGGGGATTCCAACGTAATCGCAGCAGTTATGATTAATTTAATAAAAAATAAATTACCTAATTACGTAAATGCCACTCCCTTTGATATACAGGTCCTGACTCCGATGAGGAAGGGAGAACTAGGAGTAGAACGTCTAAACCAGATATTGCAGAAAGCACTGAATGTTCCCTCAAAAGATAAGAAAGAAAAGGAATATCATGATACGATATTTCGTGAGGGTGACAAGGTTATGCAGATTAAAAACAACTATCAGATTGCATGGGAAGTCCGAAGTAAATATGGCATACCGACTTCTGCCGGTACCGGCGTATTTAATGGCGATGCGGGAGTGATCAAGGAAATCAATTTATTCTCAGAACGTGTAATGGTGGAGTATGAGGACAATCGTATTGTGGAGTATAATTTTAACCAGCTGGATGAACTGGAACTTGCTTATGCCGTTACGATTCATAAATCCCAGGGAAGCGAATATCCTGCTGTTATTTTACCAATACTAGACGGACCTAAACTATTATTTAATCGAAACTTATTATATACAGCGGTGACAAGAGCGAAAAGTTGCGTTATGATTGTCGGAAGCGATTCCATGCTTCAGTTTATGATAGATAATAAAAACGAGCAGAACCGTTATTCCGGCCTTTGTACTCGGATAAAAGAACTGAATTAACTAGTGCATTTTATTTGGGAATAAGTTATAATAAAATCATATAAGCTATGTAAGATACATAGGTAAGAATGAATTTGGAGGCGATTACTTTGGGTGAGATAACTTTAGTAGTTATGGCCGCCGGAATCGGAAGCAGATACGGTGGTATTAAACAATTAGAATCGGTTGGACCAAGTGGTGAGATAATTATTGATTATTCGATTTATGATGCAATTAAAGCTGGATTTAACAAAATAGTTTTTATAATTCGCAAAGATCTTGAGAAAGATTTTAAAGAGATTATCGGAAGAAGAATTGAACAACAGATTAAAGTAGAATATGTTTTTCAAGAATTAGATGATTTGCCGTCAGGATTTACGAAACCTATAGAGAGGACGAAACCATGGGGTACCGGGCAAGCAATCCTTTCTTGTAAGAATGTGATTTCTGAACCGTTTGCAGTAATCAATGCAGATGACTATTATGGCAAAGAAGCCTTTCACCTTGTATATGAATTCCTGGATTCTCCAGACTACAGGGAAGATCAATACTGTATGGCGGGATTTGTACTTGGCAATACCTTGAGTGAGAATGGAACAGTAACTCGCGGAGTATGCAAAGCAAATGAGAAAAGTATCCTTGTTGATATATCAGAAACCTCCGGTATCGCACCAGAAGGTGATCATGCAGTTGCAAAAGACAGTAATGGTAATGTCATCGAGATTGCTTTAGATAGCATAGTATCTATGAATATGTGGGGATTTAAGCCGAGTCTGTTTCAGCAATTAGAAACTGGATTTATAGATTTCTTATCGAATATACCGAAGGATGAGATAAAAAAAGAATATCTACTTCCAACAATTGTTGGTAATCTGATCAAAGATAAGACAGTTGAAGTTACGGTACTTAAGACGAACGATCGCTGGGTTGGTGTTACTTATAAAGAAGACAAAGAAATTGTGGTAAAATCAATCCGGACCTTAGTTGATAAAGGCGAATATCCAATAAAACTATTTTCCTAAAGAGAGGCACTGACTTTGGTTCAGACTATTCTAGATATCATCTATCCTGTAAGGTGCCCGATCTGCAACGAGATCGTCATTCCAAAAGGCACGAAAATCTGTAGTTTCTGTAAGGAAAAACTTCGATACATCAAGGAACCAAGGTGTAAAAAGTGTAGTAAACCTATTGAATTTGATGAAATAGAATATTGCAGTGACTGTAAGCGTAAAGACTTTCATTTTAATAAAGGATATGCAGTCTGGGTATATGACGATGCAATGAAACACTCTATTTCAAATTTTAAATATCATAATAAAAAAGAGTACGCTAAGTTTTATGTTCAAGAAATTGTAGAATATTATAGTGGTTATATTAAAAAAATATCCCCGGATGTTATTGTTCCTATTCCGATACATCGGAGCAAGTATCTGGAAAGAGGGTATAACCAGACTGAAATATTGGCACTTGGTATTGGAAAAGCATTTGGAATTCCTGTACTTTCTCATCTGTTGATTCGTAATAAAAAGACGCTGCCACAAAAGCAATTGAGCGATAAGGAACGATTGCGTAATTTGATGGAGGCTTTTAGTTATAACGATAAACTAGTCAGTACCTATCATGAAAAGATAAAGAAGGTTCTGCTTATTGATGACATATATACTACGGGCAGCACCATAGAGGCCTGTACGAATGTGTTAAAAGTTAACGGAATTGATGAAGTATTTTTTGTTGTATTATGTATAGGTCAAGGGTATTAGGAGGATTAAAAATGGAAGTTAAGAATTGTAAAGGGTGTGGTAGATTATTTAATTATTTATCAGGACCCCCGTTGTGCCCATCTTGTGTAGCATCGCTTGATACAAAATTCGAAGCAGTAAAAGAATATGTATATGACCATCCAAGAGTTGGAATTAGTGAAGTTTCAGAAGAAATGGATGTAACAGTAAATCAGATTAAACAGTGGATCCGTGAAGAAAGACTAGCTTTCTCCGAGGATTCCATGATCGGATTAGAGTGTGAGAGCTGTGGAGCTACCATTAAGACTGGTCGCTTATGCAAAAGCTGTAAGGATAACTTGGCAAAAGGATTTTCTGATGTTTACCATGAAGCCAAACCTGCTCCACCTAAAAAAGATGCTCGTGATAGTGCAAAAATGAGATTTTTAGACAAGTAGTAGTATTCTAAAAGACAAAAAAAGCACCAGTTACAAATCTATGATAGACTTCCCCTTATCTTCAGTAATCAAGTTTAAACTGAAGATAAGGGGAGAAATTCATGATTTGCAGCTGGTGCTTTTTCGTTTGACTATATCATAGGATTATAGATATCAAGAGGATAATCGATGCCTGGAATCAAAAAAATTACAGAGCTTTAATACCATCTTCTGTTATGATAATAGATCCGGCTTTATATAATTTGCCAATTGCTCTTTTGAAAGCATTCTTGCTTAATTTAAACTCAGCTTTGATTTCTCCTGGATCAGAACTATCATTAAAGGATAAGAAACCACCTGCTGCTTTTAGCTTAAGCATAATCATTTCACTGTCCGTATCCATCTGGATATAGGATTTTTCACGTAAGCTTAAAGTTAATTTGCCGTCTTCACGAATATTTGTAACACGGGCATGAATTACATCACCAATTTTTACCTGTGAAAATAACTCGTTTTTTGGAAGCATTGCGGAATATTTATTATCAACTGCGACAAATACGCCATAGGAATCAATTTCATCATATACAATACCATTCACCATATCATCTTTTTGATAAGTAGAATCGGTAGATAAATAATCATAAACTTTCATCGTAGCACATAGACGGCTGCTCTTATCTACATAAAGACTAATTAGAATCTGATTACCCTCTTCAACCTGTGCAGTCTGCTCCTTAAAGGGAAGCAGAAGATCTTTCATAAGACCCCAGTCCAAGAAAGCTCCAATCGGACTTACTTCTTTTACTCTGAGTACCGCTACTTCACCGATAGAGACCGGAACCTTAATTGTGGTAGCTATTTCGCGGTCCTCGGAATCTTTATAAATGAAAACGTTCAGAATGTCACCAACAGCAATGCCCTCCGGTGCTTCTTTTATCGGAAGCAGAATGGTATGTGTACCATCTGTTTCACGTTCTTTGAGATAAAAGCCAAAGTCCATTTTCTTTGCTATCTCTAAATCTTGATATTTTCCTATTTCTATCATAGTTATTTCCTTTCTCGTTTTTATAGGATACTTTGTTCATTAGCTATAGACTTGCCATAAAACTCAACAATTGCATAAGGTTTTTCGGATGCATCTGCTAGGATAATGGTGTAACAGTCAATTCGTTTTGATATTAAGGGTACGATGATATCTCCTAATACAGCCTGCATACGATATTCCACTCTCATACAGGAGATAAAAAAGTTATCAGGTAGAAATTCCTCGGCCATTTTTACATATTGACCATTATTAACATGATGATAAGAGTCAATATTTGATTTTACAACTGGGAAGGAAGGACCTGCCGTCAACTGCTTCGGTATACTTATCTTACGGTCCAAATGTTCCATCGGATAAGGAGGTTCAAGAGTATATCCGGTAGTATCTTTTTGAACTTTTATGGGCTTGCCGACTTCTGGATCATAATAAGTCCAAATAGAATCTGCAATAGCAAGGACATTGTCTAAATCATCCTTCAGAATAAAATTACGATATCCATAAAACCCCTTAAATGCGTAAGGCCACGTTCCGACAGTAACCATATCACCTAAATGTGCCGGCTTCAAAATTTGCAGCTGCCAGCTGCTTAAAAGCCAAATTTTATTATTTGTGAGGGTATAGGATACTCCTCGATTCAAATCTTCTGACTGAAAAGTACTACAATCCTGAAAATAATTTATAATAGATGAAGCATCTAAGATTTGTTTTTTGTGATTCATTTCGCTATAGCGAACTCTGCTGTCAAAGCTATACATGTTTATATCCGTCCTTTCTCATCGTTTGTGTTCCTTTTTGTCATTAAACTATTATAGCATTGATTGATCATTTTAAATAGTTTTTTTTAGAAGATGAGAGATTTTGTGCATTTCGAGAAAAAGTTTGAATTATGATAGTATATTTGTTATAATGAATTTGTTTAAATAGGAGGGATAAATCATTGGACTCGATAGAGTATTATAGTAAGAATGCCGGCGAATATTTTGAGCATACAGTAGATATCGACATGCGGGAAAACTGGGAGAGGTTTACCAGAATATTACCAGAAGGCGGCAGTATATTAGATCTTGGATGTGGATCAGGTAGAGATAGTGAATACTTCATTTCATGTGGTTTCGATGTAACAGCAATGGATGCATCAGAAGAAATGTGTGATTTGGCAAGTATCCATATTGGACAAGATGTTTTAAACCTATCATTTGCAGAAATGGATTTTGATAAAGTCTTTGACGGAATCTGGGCAAATGCATCGTTGCTACATGTCCCGGAGAATGAAATAGAAGACATACTTACTAAAACAATTAATAGCCTGAAAATAAACGGCATTCTGTATATGTCCTACCGCTACGGTGATTTTGAAGGAGAAAGAGATGGCCGATATTATAAAGATTATAGAACTAAGTCACTAAAAGAACTGCTTGGCAGATTTGAGAATATAGAGTTGATTGATATTGGGAAAAGTCAAGACACACGGACTGACCATGATATTTCGTGGATTTATGTACTTGTGCGTAGAATAGAAATTGAATAAAGCGAAGAATAATGGGACAACAAATTAGGGAACGGCTTCTTTCGTATAGATATAGCAAATCAAATACACAAGATGATTAAGAATTCAATTCATCTTGCCGATATAAAAATATGACAATGATGATAGAAAATCATTGTCATATTTTTGAATATTTCATTAGGTTGTAAGCATAATACGAGATGTGTTATACTCGGGCATCAATGTTCTGGCCTAAATCAGGAGTAACGGATTGCTCCATCATTTTAATCATACTCTGACCGGCTGTTTTTACAGTATCCAGACTTTTCGCCAATACGGCAGTACCAATTACTTGGCTGCTAATTGTCGGCTGTGAAATAACAGGTAAAGATGCTATTGTCATTGAATACTCCTTTCGTGCGGGTAGGTGAGGCTGCAAGTAAATATCCTCATTATGTATGGGTTTCTGTATTTGAATTATAACATATTATACATATAAAATATACTTAAATAGCATGAAAAATCTTCACAAAGTGAAGACTTTTCATGCAGAAGAACTGCGAAACTCGCACAGGGTGCTCTTTCCTTGTTCTTTCGGGTAGTTGAGATGCTGCAAAGCAGCATTATGTAAGTTAGCCTGAAAGATGACTCTTTCACACACAACTTTGTGCCTGCAGCCCAAAGTTTGCAGGTAGAGAGAAAGGCATGGTTGTAAGTTTAAATAGAAATGGGAAAGTAAGTAAAAGGAGGCTATATTATGATATATGATTCTATTATTATCGGATCTGGACCAGCAGGGCTGACAGCAGCTATTTATGCGAAGAGAGCGGAGCTTAATACACTAGTAATTGAAAAGGCAGCAATCAGTGGTGGACAGATTATCAATACCTATGAGATAGATAATTATCCTGGTTTTCCGGGAATAAGTGGTTTTGATTTGAGCATTAAGTTCAGAGAGCACGCAGATAAATTTGGGGCTTCCTTTGTAATAGGGGAAGTAACAGGCCTTCGAGTGGAAGACAATCTTAAAATCATTACCGTAGATGATAAAACAGAGTATCGGGCAAAGACGGTAATCATTGCTACCGGAGGATATTCAAGACGATTAGGAGTGCCGGGAGAAAATGAGCTGACAGGTATGGGAGTATCTTATTGTGCAACCTGCGACGGTGCATTCTTTCGAAATAAAACGGTAGCAGTTGTCGGAGGCGGTGACGTGGCGATCGAAGACGCAGTTTTTTTAGCGAGAATCTGTAAGAAAGTATATGTAATCCATAGAAGAGATCAACTTCGAGCATTCAAAAACATATCCACAAAGTTATTTGCTATGGAGAATGTCACGATTCTTTGGGATAGCGTTGTAGAACAGATTAATGGAGATAATAAGGTAGAATCGATCAATGTTAGAAATAAGAAAACCGATTTAAGTTCCTCTTATGAAGTTGACGGTGTATTTATTGCAGTTGGATATTCACCAAATTCGGATATCTATAAGTCGTTTGTACCTATGGATGATAAGGGATACCTCATTGCAGGTGAAAATTGTATAACAAATATTCCTGGGATTTTTGTAGCTGGAGACATTAGAACCAAAGAACTTCGCCAGATTATTACAGCTGCAGCAGACGGTGCAAATGCCGTTACAGCAGTAGAAAGATATTTAAACGAATTGTAAAATTCAATTCGATTTAGGAAACCGACAAAATCAATAAAAATAAGCCGTTATTAGCAAAATAACCATCATTATGATGGACTTTTTATTGACACAATCTGCCCTATTTGCTATAATATTAGCAAACGAATGTAACAATTTTGTAACAATTTATAAGTTGCTTCATTGTTGGCATGAAAAAAGCAGAAAAGACTACGAAGAGACACTGCTTATTATAATCGGGAGGGAAAATACATGGGAATGTATAATGCCATGAAGGCAGCGGTTTGTATTTCAGCTGTCGCACTATTTTTAACAATTCCTACCACTACTGCACATGCTGATAATGTGATTCCTGCAGAGCAAGGTGTTGCTGGAATTGCATATTCTCTTGATAATTACTACTCAACGGCACCGAAAGATCAATCTGCCGATAAAGTACTAACGAATATATTAAAAACAGAAGTATTGTCTCCCTACGTTAATCTAGGTGTTTCAACTGCTGATAAATATGTCAATGTTCGAAAAGAAGCATCTACGGAAAGCGAAGTAGTCGGCAAATTATATCGTGGCTGTGCAGCCGATATTTTAGAGTATTTAGACGATGGCTGGGTAAAAATCAAGTCCGGCGATGTAGAAGGCTATATTGCTTCGGATTTCCTTGCAATTGGACGAGACGCTGAAACGATGGTGGATGAATATGCAACTAAATATGCCGTTGTTAATACACCAACCTTGCGTGTAAGAGAAAAGCAGAGCACAGAGTCATCTATTTTAACTTTGATTCCTGAAGGCGAAGAATATATCGTATTAAAGGAACATGAAGAATGGGCAGAAATATTATTAGGTACAGACGAAGATACCGGTGCTGATTTTACAGGATTTGTATCTAAGGAACATATCATAATCAGAGTAGAGTTTATGTATGCCATTTCCATTGAAGAAGAAAATAGAATTAAGCTAGAACAAGAACAAGCGGAACAAGCGGAAGCAGAAAGAAAGCAGAAGCTGGCGCAAGAAGAAGCAGAAAGAAAAGAAGCAGCCCAAAAAGCTGCTGAGAAAGCGGAAGCTGCTAAGAATTCGAAAGATAAAGATACTTCTAATACCTCGAACTCCTCGAATTCCTCTAAATCTTCTGATTCGTCAGGTTCATCAAATGAGACGATTAATGATACAGTCTCCTCTTCAGAAGCGAGTTCTGTATGCAAAGAAATAGTTGCTTATGCGCAGAAATTTGTTGGTAACCGTTATTCATGGGGCGGAGAGAGTTTAACACAAGGAGCTGACTGTTCTGGATTTACGAAAGCGGTCTATGCTGACTTTGGTTATAGCCTTCCCAGAGTATCGAGGGATCAAGCATCTTCGGCAGGAAAGAAAGTTAGCGTTTCAGATATTCAACCTGGTGACTTGGTATTCTATAGCAATAGCAGCAATGTTGTAAACCATGTAGCTATTTATATCGGTAATGGTATGATCGTGCATGCGGCGAATTCAAGACAAGGTATTATTACATCAAAATATAATTATAGAGATATCTATTGCGTGAGACGTGTTATATATTAATAGCTTTTAGATGATAAGACTAATACAAAACAGAAAATTCATTAAAGAAGAATATTCTGCTTTGCATTAGTCTTTTTATTGGAAAAAATAAGAAAGTATGATAATATATATATAAATGATTTGAGGATTGCAAGTACATAAAGCTAGTGTAATGAATATACACGAATCTATATTCCTTTTGGTTTGCGAGTGTACATAGGATGCCCCAATCAATATATATTCATAAATAAATAAGAACAGTAAAGAAAAAAGAAAAAACAGGAAATAAGAACAGTAAAGAAAAAGAAATGAAACAGCAAATCAAAGGAAATAGAACAGTAGATCAAAGGAAAAAGAATTGTAAGTCAAGGAAGTAGATTAAAGGAAATAGAACTGCAAGGCAAGGAAATCTACCCTATAAATAAGGAGATGATATTATGCAGGAAAATGAGGCAATGGAAAGAAGAAAATATAAAAGGCTTCCGATCGAACTTTCATTAGAAGTAGATGAGGTTTTTAAACAGGATCATGTTGTGATTAAGGATTTGAATGCATCTGTATTGGTTTTCGATATTTCAAAAAGTGGAATTGGATTTTTAAGTAAATCGAGTTTACCGATGGGGTATTATTTCAGAGGAAGAATTAATTTAGGGGATGGAGATTTCTTCTATGTCGTACTACAAATCATCAGGGCAGAAAATTCTGATTCTGAGAGCATAATGTACGGAGCAGAATTTATTGGGCTGGCTCCTTTTCTTGCTGAAAAAGTCGATAAATATGAAAAAAAGATGAAACAAAGAATGGAAGAAAATATATCGTAAGGAATTAAAGAAGACATTGTAAGGAATAAAAAAATATCGTAAAAAATTATAAAATATAAGGTAAGGAATCGGTGAATATAATATAAAGAATACACAGTAAGGAATCGATGAATGTAATATAAAGAATTAAAGATTGTATTACATATAATTGAAGAATATGTAGCAGGATACGAACTTTAAGAAAATCTGTATAATACAAGGTCTTAGATTAGACTATGATAGGAAAAGTGATCTGTTAATCAGAGTCTTTCCTGTCATAGTCTTTTTAATATAATTAATTCGATGATATAAGATGAATCATCTGGTATAAGTGCAGAATCAGTTTGGGAAAATAATAAATCATATTTTGATTGCGAGCGGTTATAACAAGAAAGTGATACCCAATGATATGCTAAAGTAAAATAGTTTCAAAAACAACTTATTCTTAATATTACGATAATAGCGATAATAATTAGAAAATTGATTTAATTTCAAAGACTGTTCTCACACAATATAATCTTTGAAATTTTTGAAGAATGACTATTGACATTGAGTTAATTATACAAATTGCACAAAAAAGCTTTTGTGTTAGGAATTATATGGTTTCGTAATCGTTTTAGTACAGATTCAACCACAAAGTTATCCACAGGCTGGAACCCTTGATTTTGGATAAAATAAAGTTATACACCGTTTTATCCACATTATCCACAATTCAACACTACTTGTGTCGCATACTGAAAACGGTGTCAAGAACGAAAGTCCGTTTTGTTACTTATGATAAATCGTTTATTTTGAGCAAAAAAAAGACCTTTACTACTTGACAATACTATTGTCGGATAATAAAGATAAGAATAGTTAAAATGAAAAGAATTCGCCAATAATTGGCTTAAATATAAAATTCATGTAAATATTAGTGTAATTTTATGTATATTTGAGAAGGTTTGCGCGAATCGGTTTATTGTCCTTCAATTCCAGCCACAGCTTAAAATTAATAATCAATAGAGGCAAAAGTAGCTGAATAAAATTAAAGTAGCTTGTCACATCCAGAGGCTTATGTTATAATGAAATCAGCATAGAAGTGTTAATGCTAACATGATAGTTAAAAAAGGAGTTGGGCATTATGCGTTATATAATCAGTGGTAAGAATATTGAAGTAACTGAAGGACTGAAGACAGCCGTATATGAGAAAATCGGTAAACTTGAGCGATACTTCACGCCTGACACGGAAATCCATGTTACTCTCGGCGTTGAGAAAGACAGACAGAAAATCGAAGTCACAATACCAGTAAAGGGGAATATAGTAAGAGCAGAGCAAGTGAGCAATGATATGTATGTATCGATTGATCTTGTAGAAGAAATTATTGAGCGTCAGTTAAGAAAATACAAAAATAAAATTATGGATCATAAACAAGCAGCTTCTAATTTTAACCAAGCATTTATTGAAGATGATTATTATGAAGATGATACGATTAAAATCGTAAAAACCAAAAGGTTTGCAATCAAGCCGATGGATGCAGAAGAAGCTTGCGTACAGATGGAATTATTAGGACATAGCTTTTATGTATTCCGTAATTCTCAAACAGAAGAAGTTAATGTCGTATATAAGAGAAAAGGTAATACATACGGTCTAATTGAACCGGAATATTAATAATTTGATAGAATAGAATAAGGAGAGCCGCCATTTAGGCGGCTCTTTTATTTATTAAAATAACATAAAAAATTAATTGATTAGTGGCAAGCGAAATGATACAATATAACATTAATTGACTAGTAGCAAGGTAAATGATACAATATAAAATTAAGTTGAATAGTGGCATGGTAAATGATACAATATTAGTTGAACGATTTTGGATTGAAATTGGTACAGTACAGGAGTGAACATAAAATGGGATTAGTAGAAAAAGTATTTGGAACTCATAGCGGGCGAGAAGTAAAAAGAGTGATACCTATCGTAGATAAAATAGAAGCATTAGAACCAGAATATGAAAAGCTTTCCGATGAAGCATTAAAAGCAAAAACGATAGAATTTAAAAATAGACTTAAAAATGGCGAAACAGTCGATGATATTTTGATTGAAGCTTATGCAGTGGTAAGAGAAGCTGCCAAAAGATCCATTGGACAGAGACATTTTAGAGTACAGTTAATCGGTGGAGTCATTTTGCATCAGGGACGAATCACAGAGATGCGTACTGGTGAAGGTAAGACATTAACATCTACTTTACCTGCATATTTAAATGCACTTGAAGGTAAAGGTGTTCATTTAGTTACGGTTAATGATTATTTAGCAAAGCGTGACTCGGAATGGATGGGACAGATTCATGAATTCCTTGGCTTAAAAGTTGGTGTTATCCTTAACAGCATGGAAAAAGAAGAGCGCAGAGCAGCATATGCCTGCGATATTACATATGCAACCAACAATGAACTTGGATTTGATTATTTAAGAGACAACATGGTTATTTATAAAGAGCAGCTTGTTCAGCGCGAACTTCATTTTGCCATCATCGATGAAGTGGATTCTGTATTAATTGATGAAGCAAGAACTCCTCTAATCATTTCTGGACAAAGCGGGAAATCTACTGATTTGTACCGTGTCTGCGATATTTTAGCGAGACAGCTGACCAAAGGATCGGAAAGCGGCGAACTTACTAAGATGGCAGCCCTTATGAAAGAAGAGATTACAGAACAGGGAGATTATGTTGTCAATGAAAAGGAAAAGAATGTGCATCTTACCGCAGAAGGTGTTGAAAAAGTTGAACATTTCTTTAATCTTGAGAATTTAGCAGATCCTGAGAATTTAGATATCCAGCATAATATTGTTCTTGCACTTAGAGCACATAACTTAATGTTCCGAGATAAAGATTATGTTGTAAAAGAGGATGAGGTACTAATCGTTGATGAATTTACCGGTCGTATTATGCCGGGAAGACGATACAGTGATGGACTTCATCAAGCAATCGAAGCAAAAGAGAATGTAAAAGTAAAGAGAGAAAGTAAAACATTAGCAACCATTACTTTTCAGAATTACTTTAATAAGTACAAGAAGAAATGTGGTATGACCGGTACTGCATTAACGGAAGAGCAGGAATTTAGAGAAATTTATGGTATGGATGTTATTGAAGTTCCGACCAATCAGCCGGTAGCACGTATTGATCAGCAAGATGCAGTTTATAAAACAAAGAAAGAAAAATTGCATGCGATCATCAATGAGGTAATTGAATCCCATAAAAAGGGACAACCGGTACTTGTTGGTACCATTACAATTGATTCTTCCGAAGAAATCAGTATGATACTGAAAAAATATAATATTCCGCATAAAGTATTGAATGCTAAATTCCATGAATTAGAAGCTGAAATAATTGCGGATGCCGGTTTGTTTGGTGCAGTAACGATTGCTACTAATATGGCAGGACGTGGTACTGATATTAAGCTTGGAGAAGAAGTTGTTGAAGTAGGCGGTCTGAAGATCATTGGTACAGAACGACATGAGTCCAGACGTATTGACAACCAGTTACGTGGACGTGCCGGTAGACAGGGAGACCCTGGTGAATCCAGATTCTTCATCAGTCTAGAAGATGATGTAATGCGTTTATTCGGTTCTGAGCGTCTGATGGGAATCTTTAATTCTCTTGGAATTGCCGAGGACGAGCAGATTGAACATAAGATGCTTACCAATGCAATTGAAAAAGCTCAAAAGAAAATAGAAAGTAATAACTATGGAATTCGTAAAAACCTTTTAGAATATGATCAAGTTAATAATGAACAGAGAGAAATTATTTATGCAGAAAGAAGACGAGTTCTTGACGGAGAAAGTATGCGGGATACCATTTACCGCATGATTACCGATACGGTAGAGGAGAGTGTCAATACCTGTATCAGTGATGATCAGCTTCCAGAGGAATGGGATCTTACAGAATTAAACGACTTACTGATACCGATTATTCCATTATCTAAGATAGAATTCGTTATGGATCAAACAAAGGTTATGAAGAAGAACAGTCTGATTCAACAATTAAAGGAAGATGCTGTGAAGCTTTATGAAGCAAAAGAATCTGAATTTCCTGAGAAGGAACAAATCAGAGAGCTTGAGCGCGTAATTTTGCTGAAAGTAATCGATCGTAAATGGATGGATCATATAGACGATATGGATCAATTGCGTCAAGGTATCGGCTTACAGGCATATGGCCAGCGTCAGCCGATTGTGGAATATAAGTTCCAAGGGTTTGAGATGTTTGATGCTATGATTGATACGATTCGTGAAGATACGATAAAATTACTTCTTCATGTCCGTGTTGAACAGAAAGTTGAAAGAGAACAGGTGGCAAAGGTTACCGGAACGAATCGCGATGACTCCATAGCGAATGCTCCGATTAAGAGAGTGACCAAGAAGATTATGCCGAATGATCCATGTCCTTGTGGCAGCGGAAGAAAATACAAACAATGTTGCGGAAGAAACGCTTAGATAAAAAGAGAATGCCAAGACATCGAAATGCCTTGGCGTTCTTTCTCTCTGTTTAGACCAGAAGAAACATACGAATAAAAACGGTGCATTTATATGCAAATTAGATTGAATTTATATAAATAGTAATATATAATACAGGAAAGAGGTGATATCGTGGTAGAATTAGATCAGTATAAATATACATTAAATACCTATGAAAAACCATTGATTGAAGTGGGGGATTCACTTTGACCTCGCTATCAAAAGTGAGCGGGTAGAAGAACTTGAACGGACAATGGAAGAACCGGGATTTTGGGATAATGCTGATAAAGCACAAGGATACATGAAAGAACTCAAGAACTTAAAGGATGTTATCAAAGAGTATGGACATTTAAAAGAAAAGTTCGAAGATGTCCAAACGCTGATCCAGATGGGCTATGAGGAAAATGATGAAACTCTCCTGCTAGAAATTGGTGAGACCTTGAATTCGTTTATTGAAGAACTGGAAGAGCTGAAACTAAGAACATTATTATCAGACGAATATGATAAATGCAATGCAATTCTAACACTGCATGCTGGAGCCGGTGGAACAGAAAGCTGCGATTGGGCGAACATGTTGGCCAGGATGTATCAAAGATGGGCAGATAAAAAAGGATTTACCACGGATATGATAGATTTTCTTGAGGGTGAAGAGACAGGATACAAGTCAGTTACTCTACAAATCAATGGGATTAATGCTTATGGTCATTTAAAATCTGAGCGTGGAGTTCATCGATTGGTAAGAATTTCACCTTTCAATGCTGCCGGTAAAAGGCAGACTTCATTTGTGTCATGTGATGTAATGCCGGATATTGAAGAAGATACCGGAATTGAAATCAATGATGATGATATCAGAATTGATACTTTCCATTCAAGCGGAGCTGGTGGACAGAATGTTAATAAGACATCTTCAGCAATACGAATTACTCATTTTCCAACGAATATTGTTGTTCAATGCCAGAATGAAAGATCCCAGCTACAGAATAAAGCGAAGGCGATTCAGATGTTAAAAGCTAAGTTGTTTCTTTTAAAGCAGCAGGAAAATCTTGATAAGATATCGGGCATTCGTGGAGAGGTGAAAGATAACAGCTTTGGAAATCAAATAAGATCTTATGTTTTGCAGCCATATACCTTAGTAAAAGATCACCGAACAAATGCAGAAGTTGGTAATGCGCTAAGTGTCCTAGAGGGTAATCTGGATCCATTTATTAATGCGTATTTGAAATGGAATGCACAGAATTAAACAAAAATGACATTGATACTATAAAGGAGGAATTATTATGCAAAACACAAAACAAGCAGTATTTGTACTTGGTGATGAAGAATATAGTTTGAATATCATGGATGTTAATACCATCGAAAAATTTATTCCGATCGAACCAGTAGCAGATTATCCTCAGAACTTGAAAGGCATCTTACGACTTAGGGGAGAAGCAATACCGGTATACAGTCTGCGTAGAAAATTCGGACTCGAAGAAATTGAACCAGATGGTGATACCAGAATGATTATCACTACCTCAAATGGAATTTTAATTGCCTATGAAGTCGATAGAATGAATGAAATAATTCAAGTGGACGAGGATGCACTATTTGAGACGCCTTCTATTCTAAGAACAAAGGAAACATCTTATGTTAAAGCAATTACTAGCTCCAATAATCAACTGATTATAATCCTAGATCATAATAGCATTCTTTCTGAGGAAGAACAGTCAATTATCAAGTCGGTCGTTATTAAAAAGGATGAAAAATCCTCCGATAAGACGAAGGATCAGATGGAATCAGAGGATTCCTTTGAAGATTCTATCTTTGTTGAATATATGGCATCTGCTGAAGATATGGAAGATGTTGAAACGGAAGATTTTATTGAAACTGAGGAAGTTGTTGAAACTGAAGAATCTGTTGAAGATTCTGTTGAAATGAAAGAATCTGTTGAAATGAAAGATTCTGTTGAAACTGAAGATTTGCTTGGAGCCAAAGAAACTGCTGAAACTGAGGAATCAAGTGAAATGAAACAGCCAGTTGATGAGAATGAATCCACTGATGGAAGTAAAACCAAGGATGCTGAGAAAAATGAAGTATCTGAGGATTCACTTGAAACGATAGAATCTATTAAAGCTGAGGAAACCGTTGTTGCGAAAGAATCTATTACATCAAAAGAATTAAATAAGGCGAAAGAACATATCGCAGCAAAGGAATTAGAAGTCAATAAGAAAACTGGTGATTTACAGGGGACGACTAATTCGAAGAAGGCTAAAAATCCTAAAAACCATAATGATTCTAAGAAAAATAAAAATGGGAAGCCATCAACCAAATCGAAGTAAAAGTAGTCCGAAACAAAAATGAAATAAATCGTCTTGTCTATTTTGTGTGCATAAGCATCGCAAGATGTCCTATGACTATGAAAGTTCTGAGCAGTTACGATTTATTCAATATATAATTAAAAAGGAGGTCTAATCCTCTACGATAACAGGAGAATATGAATATGAAAAAGAAATTAATCGGAATTATGATGGTTACAGTTATGATTGCAACTATGTTCGCGGGATGTTCAAAGAAAGAGGACAATACTTTGATCGTCGGTACTGAGGCTGGTTTTGCTCCCTATGAATATTTAGAGGGTGACCAAGTTGTTGGTGTTGACATGGATATTGCACAGGCAATTGCTGATAGTATGGGTAAAGAATTAGTAATTAAGAATATGGATTTTGATGGAGCTTTGGCAGCTGTGCAGAATGGAACGATTGATTTTGTAGCTGCAGGAGTATCTGTGGATGCAGAACGTCAGAAAGTTATGGATTTCTCAATTGATTATGTGGATTCCACAGAAGTCGTAGTTGTTAACAAAGATAGCGGAACAGTAGCATCTGTTGATGATTTAGCTGATAAAATTGTTGGCGTCCAACAAGGAAATATCGCAGACTTTTATGTAGAAGCAAATATAGCTGCAAAAGAAATTAAGCGTTACACAAAATTTGCTCAAGCGGCAGAAGATTTGAAAAATAACAAAATCGACTGCATCGTCATGGATCAATATCCTGCGGAAGAACTAGTTGCATCGAATGCGGAACTTGTGATTCTTGATGGAAGCTTATTCCAGGATAAATATGCAGTCGCTGTTAAAAAGGGCAATACAGAATTATTAGATGAAATCAATACCGTAATTCAGCAGTTAAAAGATGATGGAAAAATTGAAGAATTTACAGCAAACCATACCAAGTAATCTGCTGTAATTTATAACGAATCGTTACCATAAGACATAGTGAAGAGGCTGTTATCCAAATAAACAGCCTCTATCTTTTACTAGATATCTATAATGAAATAATAGAAGCAAATAGTAGAATTGAAACCATGAAGTATCAATAACATTTATTATTAAGGAAGACACGCGATTGCCATTAGTTAAAAAATAAGGCAATTTAATTATATTTAAGCATAGAAGAAAGAAGGTGGATTCAATTAGTACTTGGTTAAACGATTTATATCTGTCTTTTTACAATGCAATTATTCCGGATCAAAGGTATCTGGCATATCTTGGCGGCTTAAAAGTGACAATTTTAATCTCTATCATAGCTATTTTTTTGGGTATTGTAATCGGTATCATCGTAGCGGTTATCAAAGTAACAGCCACAAACTCTAAGATGTATTGGTTAACAGCAATTTGTAATGTATACATTAATGTTATTAGAGGAACTCCTTTAATGGTACAGCTGCTCATTATTTATAATATTGTTTTTCAGTCTCGAAGTACAAATGAAATTATAGTGGGTGCCGTTTGTTTTGGTATTAATTCGGGAGCCTATGTTGCTGAAATTATCAGAGCAGGTATTGAGTCCATTGATCGTGGTCAAATGGAAGCAGGCCGTTCTCTTGGTTTGAATTACATGCAAACGATGCGACTTATTATACTGCCACAGGCGGTAAAGAATATCCTTCCGGCATTAGGCAATGAATTTATCACCTTGATAAAGGAAACTTCCGTTGCGGGTGTAATCGCGGTAACTGATTTAACAAAAGCTGCGCAATATGTTGGATCAAGAACTTGGGACATTATACCACCACTCATTATAATAGCAGCCTGCTATTTAATTATTGTAATGGGCTTGTCTAAATTATTGTCAGGGTTTGAAAGGAGGTTGAGTAGAGGTGATCGTCACTAAGAATCTAAAAAAAGCCTTCGGAAGTAATATGGTTCTGAATGGAATTAACGAAACAATTGAAAAAGGTGAAAAAGTAGTTGTAATCGGTCCCTCTGGTTCTGGAAAATCAACTTTCCTTCGATGCTTAAATCTGTTGGAGATGCCTAGTGAGGGCGAAATCTGGTTTGAAGGAATTAATATCACGGATAAAAAGGCGGATATTAATCGTATCCGTTGTAAGATGGGAATGGTGTTTCAACAGTTTAATCTTTTTCCACACTTGTCAGTAATAGAGAATATCACTCTTGCACCAATTCAGTTAGGTCTTATGAATAAAGAAGAAGCTGACAAGAAGGCGATGGAATTATTGGAACGAATCGGACTTACGGAAAAAGCCGGTGAATACCCCAATCAACTTTCTGGTGGACAAAAGCAGCGTATTGCAATTATCCGAGCATTAGCAATGAATCCGGATGTTATGCTCTTTGATGAGCCAACCTCGGCACTTGATCCTGAAATGGTTGGTGAAGTTCTTGATCTTATGACAAAACTAGCAGAAGAAGGCATGACGATGGTTGTGGTTACGCATGAAATGCGTTTTGCCAAGAAAGTAGCAAATAGAGTTTTGTTTATCGATGAAGGGAAAATTGTGGAACAAAATACTCCGGAAGAATTCTTCGAACATCCGCAACATCCCCGCCTTCAGGAATTTTTATCTAAAATACTATAAAGAATACAAGGATAAGGCTGCTGACATAGTTCAACAGCCTTATCTTTCTATTTATAATAGAATAAAGAATAGAAAGCTGCTATGAGATTGACAACAAATTAATACAACAAAATTAACGACGAATTTGATTATGAATGGTGTGCGCTGATTAAAAATGCATATAAATTCATCCTTTTGTATGAAATTATAAAGCTGTGGATAGACATATAGCCTCATTTGGGTTAACATTTGAACAAAAACATGTTATAATTTATTGAGATTTGATGCATAACTTACAAATCGAATTTTCAAGTTGAGTTATCGCTAAATAATGGTTGCAATGAGGTAAAATATGTGATAATATATCTTCCTAGGAAAGACAATTGTATTTCATAAGCATACAAAGGTATTTCAAAGGGAATGCAATTGTATTTTTATCAATATAAAATTGCACTTTTACATGTATAAAATTATACTTTTATAAATAAATGAATTATGAAACTTTGCTTAAAATGCGCTACAGAACTTAACTATAAAAGTATTATAAAGTTAAATAGACTACTATATATAAGCAATACAATACGGTATGATAAAACAATGCAAGTTGTATTATATGGTTCGCTTTGGGGAATAAGTGCATATAGTGGTACGAAATTTACTGCAGGAGGTACTTGGATATGAATGGAGATCAATATTTTATTGTTAAGAAGAAGGCTGTTCCGGAGGTATTGCTTAAAGTAGTAGAAGCGAAGCGACTTCTTGATTCCGAACGTGCAATGACAGTTCAGGAAGCAACGGATGCAGTAGAGATCAGCAGAAGTTCTTTCTATAAATATAGGGACGATATTTTCCCTTTCTATGAGAATACACGAGGGAAGACGATTACCTTTATGCTGCAGATGGATGATAAGCCGGGATTATTATCGAAGGTACTGAATAAGGTTGCAGAATGTGAAGCGAATATTCTAACAATTCATCAGAGTATTCCAATTAACGGAATTGCGCTATTAACATTAAGCACTGAGATTTTACCACAGACGATGGCCACTTCTGTTATGATGGATTCCATTGAAGAAATGGATGGTATTCATTATGTGAAGTTAGTATCAAGAGAGTGATAGGGTACTGTACTTAATAAAAAGTTGCTTTTTGTAAGAGGAAAGGCAATTTGATAATATAACAGAAATAGAATGGAGGAACAACGATGATAAATATCGCAGTACTAGGATATGGCACAATTGGTTCCGGCGTAGTTGAAGTATTACGTATGAACAGTGACAGCATCTGCAAGAGAGCAGGAGATACGATAAACATTAAATATGTGTTGGACTTAAGAGAATTTCCGGGCGATCCGATTGCAGATAAGCTAGTTCATGATGTTAATACAATATTAGAAGATGAAGAAGTTAAAATTGTTGTTGAAGTAATGGGCGGAGTGGAACCTGCCTATACATTTGTAAAACAGGCATTATCTAAAGGTAAGAGCGTAGTGACCTCCAATAAAGAGCTGGTTGCAAAACATGGAGCGGAGCTTTTAGATATGGCGAAGGAAAGACACCTAAACTTTCTTTTTGAAGCAAGTGTAGGTGGAGGTATTCCAATTATCAGACCACTTAATCAATCCTTGACTGCGGATGAAATCGTTGAAATAACGGGTATTTTAAATGGAACTACCAATTATATTTTATCTAAAATGAGTGATGAGGGTCTTGATTTTGATGTCGCTCTAAAAAATGCACAGAATATGGGATTTGCAGAGAAAAATCCAGCTGCCGACATTGAGGGGCATGATGCCTGCAGAAAAATTGCAATTTTATCTTCACTGGCATTTGGCATGCAGGTGGATTTTGAAGATATCTATACGGAAGGCATTTCTAAAATTACAGCTGCTGATATCACATATGCGAAAGCAATGGGAGCACGCATTAAATTATTCGCCTCAAGTATCCGTGAAAATGACAAGCATGTATATGCGATGGTAGCACCGGTCATGATAAAAGCGGACCATCCACTCTATAGTGTAAACAATGTATTCAACGGTATTTTTGTAAAAGGCAATGTAATTGGCGATGTGATGTTCTACGGAAGCGGAGCTGGTAAATTACCTACGGCAAGTGCTGTCATAGCAGACGTTGTGGATGCAGCCAAGCATTTAGGCAAGAATATCTGGACCATATGGAGCAGCAAGAAATTAGAACTGGCGGATATCAATCTAGTTGAGAATAAGTTCTTCGTCCGTATAGAAGGAGATTCACTTAAGGTTCGTGAGCAGGTAAAAGAACTGTTTGGTGAAATTGAAGAAATGAAAGCAGAAGGCATCGAAGGTGAATATGCATTTATTACTCCGATGATTACAGAAAAGAAATTGAAAGAGAATAAAGAATGCATAAGCAATGTACTAAGTGTAATTCGGGTTAGATTCTAAAATCTAGAATGACTTTTGCAAATAGACAGAAGTATACATAAAAAAGCTTGCATTTGGATAAGAAAGGACTTAATAATATGAAATATATAGTTGTTCTTGGAGACGGTATGGCTGATGAACCACTGGCTATACTTGATAACCAAACTCCGCTCATGGCAGCAGATACTCCTCAGATAGATGCACTATCTAAACTTTCTGAGTTAGGACTTGTATACACGATTCCGGAGGGTATGAAACCTGGTAGTGATACAGCAAATCTTGCGGTACTTGGTTATAACCCAGAAGTTTATTATTCGGGGCGCTCACCACTTGAGGCACTTAGCATCGGAGTGGACATGAAGCCAACGGATATTGCACTCAGGTGTAATATTGTAACATTATCCGACGATGATAATCCATATGAACAAAAAACTATTATCGATCACAGTTCAAGTGAAATATCTACAGAAGATGCTGAAGTTCTCCTTAATGCAATCAAGGAAGAACTGGAAGTAGATCCTTATAAATTTTATGTAGGAACCAGCTATCGTCACTTAACAATCTGGGATAACGGAGAGGTTGTTGAATTAGCACAGCCGCATGATATCCTTGGAAGAGTAATCGGTGAATATTTACCTGAACAGGCAGATCTTCGCGAAATGATGAAAAAGAGTTATAATATTCTGAACAATCATCCGCTGAATATTGAGCGCGCTGCAAACGGTCTGAATAAAGCGAATTCTCTCTGGTTCTGGGGAGCGGGTACAAGACCTGCACTTACCTCATTTGAAGATAAAAACCATGTAAAAGGTGCAATGATTTCTGCAGTTGACTTACTAAAAGGGATTGCGGTTGGAGCTGGTATGAAAGTAATCGAAGTATCGGGTGCAAATGGCGGTCTCCATACGAACTATGAAGGTAAGGCGATGGCAGCGGTTAAGGTGCTGCTAGAAGACAATTATGATTATGTGTATATCCATGTAGAGGCACCGGACGAGATGGGGCATCAAGGAAGTGTTGAGAAAAAAGTTCAATCAATTGAAAATTTGGACCAGAGGGTGATAAAAATTGTTGTGGAGGAGATGAAGAAGGCAGGAACTGATTATCGAATGTTAATTATGCCAGATCATCCTACCCCGATTCGTTGCAGAACGCAGACCAGCGATCCTGTTCCTTATCTTCTCTATGACAGCACTGCTGAACAGAATCATATTTGGCATTATAATGAAGTGGAAGCAAAAGCGAGTGGCAATGTTGTTTTAGAAGGTTATGATATTATAAATAAATTATTAAATATTTAATTTAATATAGATAGACCAAAAGCAATCGTCATATGAAAATAATGAGGAGAAACTTAACTCAAATTAGAATGTTAAGTTGTTGAACTTAGTGTGAAGAAAGAGAATCTTCACGCAGAAGAACTGCGAAACTCGCACAGTGGTGCTCGTTCTTTGTTCTTCCAGGTATTTCAGATGCTGCAAAGCAGCATCATGTAAGCTAGTATGATAAGTTGAAGCTAATAACTTAATGAGTAGGAGGCAGCTATGTTAATAGTAAAGAAATTCGGTGGTACATCCGTAGCCGATAAGGAAAGAATTTTTAATGTTGCCAAAAGATGTATCGAGGACTATAAAAATGGCAACGAAGTAGTAGTAGTATTATCAGCTATGGGAAAACAGACTGATGTTTTGCTGAAACAGGCAAAAGAAATTAACCCAAATGCGGCAAAGAGAGAACTTGACATGCTTCTTACGACCGGGGAGCAGATATCTGTCTCGCTAATGGCAATGGCGCTCGATTCTCTCGGAGTTCCTGCAATTTCGCTGAATGCGTATCAGGTTGCAATGCATACCACTTCTACTTATGGTAATGCAAGAATTAAACGAATCGATACGGAAAGAATTCAAAATGAACTTTCCAATAAGCGAATTGTAGTCATTACGGGATTCCAAGGGGTCAATCAGTTTGATGATTATACAACTCTTGGCAGAGGTGGTTCTGATACGACTGCAGTTGCAATTGCAGCGGCACTGCATGCAGATGCATGTGAGATTTATACCGATGTAAACGGGGTATATACTGCAGACCCTAGAATTGTACCGACAGCTAAGAAACTTGATGAAATCACCTATGATGAGATGCTGGAGCTTGCCTCTCTTGGAGCCGGCGTGCTACACAATCGTTCTGTTGAAATGGCTAAAAAATATGGTGTGCAATTAGTAGTTCGTTCTAGTTTAAATAATACGGAAGGTACTGTGGTTAAGGAGGAAGTTAAGATGGAGAAAATGCTTGTCAGTGGAGTCGCTTGTGACAAAAACGCAGCTCGTATTGCTGTAATCGGATTAGAGGATCAGCCGGGTGTTGCTTTTAAATTATTCAATCATTTAGCAAGTCATGATGTTAATGTTGATATTATATTGCAGTCCGTAGGCCGTGACGGCACGAAGGATATCAGCTTTACAGTAAAAGAAGATGATCTTGAAGAGGCAGTAGCAATACTTGAAAGACATCGTGAAGGCAGTTTGAAGTGTGAGAAGATTGATGTTGAGAAAGATGTTGCTAAGGTTTCTATCGTAGGAGCAGGAATGATGTCTAACTCAGGCGTTGCAGCAAAGATGTTTGAAGCATTGTATGATGTTGGTGTTAATATTAAGATGATTTCAACTTCTGAAATCAGAGTAACTGTATTAATTGATGATTGCCATGTAGAAAAGGCAATGAACGCAGTTCACGAAAAATTCTTACTGTCACAGATGTAATTTAAAAAATAAGATAGAAAGTTCACTTTTTACAAACATAAGTAATTGAAGAACAAGTAAAGAAAGTTCACCTTTTGCTAACATAAGTAATTGAAGCATATAATAGAAGGTTTGCTCTTTGCCAACTTTTATTACTATGAAGGAATTAGAGGCTGTCTGAAAATGAGACAGCCTCTTTTGACGCGTTAATTAATTAACTGAAGTATGCCTTAAAATACGGATGCTAGAAGTATTGTCAAAAGACAGGACACCAAATGAACATTGCTTTTCGAAAGTTTCAATGTTATGATAGGGATATTGAAGAAAGTTAAAAATAGATTTAAGGAGCACAAAAATGGATATTTTAAAACAAATTAAAGAAGAATTGGGAATTCGTTTAGAACAGGTAGAAGCTACTGTAAAATTAATCGATGAGGGAAATACGATTCCGTTCATTGCTAGATACCGTAAGGAAGTAACAGGATCCTTAGATGATGAACAATTAAGAAATTTACATGAAAGATTATTATATCTAAGAAATTTAGAGGATAAAAAAGCGCAGGTACTTAGCAGTATAGAAGAACAAGGCAAGATGACCGAGGAATTAAAAACTCAGATTTTAGCTGCTACTACTTTGGTTGTTGTTGAAGATTTATATCGACCATATCGCCAAAAAAGAAGAACCAGGGCAACAATAGCGAAAGAAAAAGGCTTGGATGGACTAGCAGAAATTATTATTGCGCAAGAGGTTGCGGAACCAATCACAGAAGCAGCGAAAGCTTATCTGTCGGAAGAAAAAGAAGTAAATACGGTAGAAGAAGCAATTGCAGGAGCGATGGATATCATTGCGGAAGATATTTCTGATAATGCAGATCACCGTATCTACATTCGCGACGTGACGGTAAAGGAAGGAAAGCTTACCTCGGTAGCTAAAGATGCGAAACAACAGACAGTTTATGAGATGTATTATGACTTTGAAGAAAGTCTTGATAAATTAGCAGGACACAGAATTCTCGCTGTAAACCGTGGTGAGAATGAAAAAATCCTTACTGTGAAGATAATTGCACCAGAAGAGCGTATTCTACGTTACCTTGAGACGAAAGTCCTTGTACGTGATAATGAATTTACGAACGATATTTTAAGAGCCACGGCAGCAGATAGTTATAAACGACTGATTGCGCCAGCCATTGAGAGAGAAATCAGAAGTGATTTAACTGAAAAAGCGGAAGATGGAGCAATCAAGGTTTTCGGAAAAAACTTGGTTCAATTACTGATGCAGCCTCCAATCGCTGGACAGAATGTTCTTGGCTGGGATCCTGCTTTCCGTACCGGGTGTAAGCTTGCGGTAGTTGATGGTACAGGTAAAGTTCTTGATACGGTAGTGGTTTACCCGACTGCTCCACAGAATAAAGTAGAAGAAGCAAAACTTACCGTTAAAAAATTAATCGACAAATATAATATCACATTGATTTCAGTAGGAAATGGGACAGCTTCTAGAGAATCTGAGATGATTATCGTTGAACTGTTAAAAGAACTGAACAAGCCGGTACGTTATGTAATTGTGAATGAAGCAGGAGCATCTGTATACTCAGCTAGCAAGTTGGCAACAGAAGAATTCCCGAACTACGATGTAGGTCAGAGAAGTGCAGCTTCAATCGCAAGAAGACTTCAGGACCCGCTTGCTGAACTTGTTAAGATTGATCCTCAGTCAATCGGCGTCGGGCAATATCAGCATGATATGAACCAGAAGAAATTAAGTGAGGCTTTATCCGGAGTAGTAGAAGACTGTGTAAATAAAGTCGGTGTAGATCTTAACACGGCATCTGTATCC
>JBASOB010000010.1:0-2139 GCA_049657865.1 Mobilitalea sp. | reverse complement strand
GTATATAACGATATTATTGAAGCAAAGATTTTAGAAGGTAGACAGGGAATTGAACAGGAGCGATATCTGACACTCACGATTGAACGTAAGAACTTCGAGGAAGCCAAAGCACAGTTTGCCACATTAGAGGCAACACTTCGTAAGGCATTTAATGAGTTGGGGGCTGAGATTTTGCCGCTTAATGGTAATGAGAGATTAAAGAATCTTCATGATTTTTATCACCTTGGAAATGAGAACAGTTGGGACTATGATATCAAAGAGGCAAAGAAAGTAGGAAATGATTTCAAAAATGATTTGTGTAATGGCATGATTAAGTATTTTCCAGATAGCTTTGAGGATGAAAGCAAGTTCTGTAAGGCATTGTTCATTAAAAAATATCCAAGCAGCCTGTCAGACCGATTCTTAAATGAGATCACATCACTGCCAGTACACTCAATTGTCAGCATTGATGTGGTACCAGTGCCAAAGGATCTGACCACAAAGGTATTGCAGAAGAAGTATCTGGGTATTGAATCGGATATTATCAAACAGCAAAGAGTTCGTAATAAGAACAATGACTTCTCATCCGATATCTCTTATGCTAAGAGAACTGAGAAGAAGGAAATTGAAACAATTATGGATGATGTGCGTGAGAATGACCAGTGCCTGTATTATGTGGCAGTGACAATCATTCTTATGGCGGATTCAAAAAAAGAATTAGAGAGTATCAGTGAAACAATAGAAACAATTGGAAAGCGTAACAGCTGCACCATAGATGTGCATTATCTGAAACAAAGAGAGGCATTAAATACAGCATTGCCAATTGGAGTAAGGCAGGTAGAAACAATGAGAACCATGCTTACCCAGAGCCTTGCTGTATTGATGCCTTTTAATGTGCAGGAACTAAATGATACTGGTGGAAACTACTATGGTATCAATCAGGTATCGAAGAATATTAATATCGGAAATCGAAAGAGACTTATCAATGGTAATGGATTTGTATTTGGTGTCCCAGGTTCAGGAAAATCCTTCTTCTGTAAGATGGAAATGGGAAATGTATTCTTATCTGGAGACGATGAAATCATAGTTATTGATCCAATGAACGAATACTTTGATGTTGCTGAAACCTATGGTGGAACAGTTGTCAATATGTCAACGTATACCGACAATTATGTGAATCCGATGGCAATGGATGTATGGAACTTAGATCAAAATGATTCAAAAGGTTGGGTAAGAGAAAAAGGTGAATTTATGCTGGGACTATGTGAACAGTGTATTGGAGATTCTTTAAATTCAAGACAGAAATCCATCATTGATAGATGCGTAAGAAATCTCTATATTGAAATAGCCAGAAACAAAGAAAAGTATATTCCTGTTATGTCAGATTTCTATGAGTTATTAAATCAGCAGCCAGAGGTAGAAGCAAAAGACATTGCATTATCACTGGAGCTGTTCGTTAATGGATCACTTAACATCTTCAATCATCAATCTAATGTGGATGTAGACAATCGCTTCACCGTCTATGGAATCAGAGATTTAGGAGCAGAATTATCACCTATTACCATGCTTGTTATGATGGAGTCCATTCAGAACAGAATTGTTGAAAATGGAAAGCGAGGAAAAGCAACTTGGCTGTATATTGATGAATTCCACGTTTTACTGAATTCCGAGTATTCGGCGAAGTATTTGCAACAGTTATGGAAGAAAGTAAGAAAGCAGGGAGGATTATGTACTGGTATCACCCAGAACGTTGTCGATCTGTTACAGAATTACACAGCAACTACAATGCTTGCGAACTCTGAATTTGTAGCTTTATTAAAGCAGGCAAATACAGATAGTTCGAAAATGGCAGAGGTAATCGGTGTGTCAGAAGCACAGCTTCGATTTGTAACTAACAGTCCATCAGGTATGGGACTTATTAAGTGTGGAAGTGCAGTAATTCCATTTGATAATCAGATTAGTAAGGATACAGGTTTATATAAGCTTTATAATACAAATATTCACGAGATAATCGAGAATTCTCGATTATTTCGTTTATCCAAACCAAAATAAAATCCAAACCTTTTAGTATGGCTATCCAGTACACTGAATTTTAGCAAAAAAGGTTTGGATTTTTTATATCATCTGTGGCTAACTTAATCCACACAGATTGAGAAGAGA
>JBASOB010000009.1:0-6977 GCA_049657865.1 Mobilitalea sp. | reverse complement strand
TACAATTTCTGTTATACAAAACCAATATTTGCGAGGTTGTTTGTCTTGTGTGCATATGATAAATTATAGAAAGATGAATTGAGAGGAAAAGGAACGAAGGAATCATGACAAAACACAGAGCGTTTTTATTCAACATCAAGAAATATAAATGGCAGTATTTTATGATAATGATCGGAATCACATGTTTGATTCTGTTTAACTATATTCCTATGGTAGGGCTCCAGATTGCATTCAGGGATTACAGACCGGGCAACACTATATGGAATGCCAAATGGGTTGGCCTTGATAATTTCTGGTTTTTAAAGGATAGTGAATTCTGGAGGGTCGTAAAGAATACATTGACACTTACGGTTGCCAAATTTGCATTTACTTTTCCTGCACCAATTATTTTAGCCTTATTAATTAATGAAATAAAAAGTCTTCGATTTAAAAAGATAGTACAGTCAATTACCTACATCCCGCATTTTATTTCCTGGGTTGTTGTGGCATATATGCTGGATTCTTTTTTATCACCATATACCGGCGTGATTAATGATATCATCAGTTTTTTCGGTGGAACACCGATTTTCTTTATGGGAGATACGAAATGGTTTGTTCCAATCGTGGTAATCATAAGTGTCTGGAAAGAAATTGGATGGGGAACCATCATCTATCTTGCAGCCATAAGCGGAATCAATGAGGAATTGTTTGAAGCTGCGAAATTAGATGGTGCCGGTAAATGGAAGCAGGTGAAGCACATCACACTTCCGAGCATCCGTCCAACTATAGTACTTCTGCTGATACTTAGTATTCCGAATATCCTGAATGCAGGGGTTGATGCGGTGTATCCGTTGATGAACAATGCGAATATGGAAGTATCTACAGTGCTTGATACCTATGTACTGATTAATGGATTACAGCAGGGAAGATACAGTTTCGCAACTGCAGTTGGCATGATCTCCTCTGTGATTAGCTTTCTGCTGATTATTGCTGCAAATAAGATTGCGAATGCAATTAACGGAGAGGGATTGTGGTAAAATGAAGAACGTAAAAAAGACAAAGATGAAAATAAGTGTTGGTGAGAAAATATTCAATATCCTTAATACAGTATTTTTGATACTATTATCCCTAGTTACCATATACCCTCTTTATTACATCGTGATATACTCCCTTAACGAGGGTATAGATTCTATGAAAGGCGGACTGTATCTGCTGCCGAGAATCATAACGACTTTTAATTATGAGTATGTACTTGGAAATGGTGCAATACAGCATGCTTATCTTGTAACGCTTGGACGTACTGTTCTTGGAACGATTCTTGGCCTGGCAGTTACAGGTATTACGGCATATGGATTTTCCTTTAAAGAACTGCCTTATCGGAAAAAGTTAATGCTGGCAGTTTTGATCCCGATGCTTTTTAGTGGTGGATTGATTCCATACTATATCCAATTAACAAAATTACATCTAGTAGATAGCTTTTGGGTATATATCATACCCAGCATGTTTAATATATGGAATATGTTTGTAATGATGAAATTCTTTGCTGAAATTCCAATCAGTCTTCGTGAGGCAGCTGTTGTAGATGGCGCAGGAGAAATGAAGATATTGATGAAGATTATTCTTCCGCTTTCGAAACCGGTATTAGCGGCCATTGGATTATTTGTAGCAGTATATCATTGGAATGACTGGTATTCAGGAGCTTTTTATGTCAATTCCACCGTACTGCTTCCAGTACAGACATATCTTCAGAGACTCTTTGAAGCAGATAATCTGGGACTAATTACAAAAAACAGTGCTATTGTGGCAGAAGCAGCGGCGAGAGCGTCGCAGACTTCACAGATGACAGTGACTTCTGTAAAAATGGCGGCAGTAGTCATCGGAACACTTCCGATTCTATGCGTCTATCCATTTGTTCAGAAATATTTTGTCAAAGGTATGCTGATTGGATCCGTAAAAGAGTAACAACACCGGAAAACATGGTGTGGAAATAAACGGCGAGTTTATGCAAAAGCCCAAACTTGCCGATTTAATAAAAGGAGGATATTATGAAAATGAAAAAAGGATTATCGGTACTTCTGGCATTGTCAATGATGCTGTCTCTGACTGCATGTTCTAGCAGCAAGGACAATACAGCAGAAGATACCACAGGGGAAACAAATGTAACCGCGGATGCAGCAGGTCCAGAAGGCTTTTATGTATCAGAAGAAGAAGGCGGAAAAACAACAGATCAATTTACCATCTGGGCAGGATGGACATCAGAAAGCCCAAATAATACAAAAGTACAGCAGGTTATGAAAGATGAACTTGGAATTGACTATCAGGTAGAATATATGCAGAGCAACGATTATATGACTACCTTGAATCTGAAGCTGAGCAGCGGAGCAGATCTTCCGGATATCATGGTTTTTCCATATGATAAATCCGTAGAAAGTGCACTTATTACAGCAGACAGAGTCATGAACCTGAATGATGTTTATAAAAGTGATAAACTGACTAATATACCAAATGTGGATTCCCGCATTCAGGATTATATTACTACCAGTGATGGCGATCAATGGTGGGTTCCCGGTTACTATGCCTTAGAATATGATGAGCCATGGGGCGGCTGGACGGTTGATGCATGGTGGGTAAGAACAGATTTATTAGAGCAGGCAGGAAAAACAAAAGATGATCTTACAACAATCAAAGGAATGGAAGATACCTTGCGTGCTTTTGCTTTACTAAAAGATGCGAATGGTAATAATATTATTCCGTTAGCTTTTTCACAGGGTGAAGATCATGAAGAAAGAATTATTCTATCTACTTTTGGTGTTGATACGGCGAAAGGTGTCAGCGGTATGCCGGGAGTAATGGATGTAAACGGAGAAAAAGTGTTCATGTATGATAATCCAAACTATAAAGTTGCTTATCAATGGATGAATCAGATGTATCGTGAAAATCTTATTGACATGGAAGCAACCACAATGACCAAAGAGAGATTTGGAGAAAAGGTGGAAAGCGGCCAGATTGGTATGTTTACAACGGACCTTTGGATTTCTGGTTTGAATGAAAGTTGGAAAAATTATGAAAGCGGAGCAGAAAGCGTTACCTTCAATTATGAGCCAATCTCGAATCCTGTGGTAGAGGGTGTTGATAAGGCATATACCTCTTTTGTGAATCCAAACCCAGGATATATGGTATATATTAATAAGGATACCGATAATCTGAATGCCGTACTTAACTTTCTGGAATGGACCAATGATCCTAGTCCTTACAGAGGCCAGGAAGTGAATGAAGGACCTCAGGGAGTACTGTGGGATTTCACTGATGAAACAACAGGAGCATGGGACTTCGATACAGAATATAAAGTCGAAAGAGATTCCGGTGACAGTACACGAGTTGCTGCCTGTACACATCAGTTATGGCAGTTCGCAAGTTACAGCAACCAGTGGTATGCATGGTGGAATCAGAATACAGGCGAAAGTAAAGCAGGAGCAGGTCTTGTCTCAAAATGGTGTAAGTACATCAGCACCGAGATTGTTAATCACCGAGCAATCCAAGATACCGATATGGTTAAAGCTGACGTAGACAGTGTGATTGCTACCAATATGGAAGCACTTAACAATGTAGTCGATGAGTTCACTGCCAAGCTTATTATGGCTGATTCCGATGAAAAATTTGAAGAAGTATATAAAGAATACCAGGAGCAGCTTGAATTAAGAGCACATTGGTCCGATATGAAAGCTGAATGGCTTACTCTATATCAGGAACAAAGCGCAAATTAAGCTATCTCTAAATTAAGCCTTGGAAAAAAGTTTCCCATACAGTAATATGTGGTATGGGGAACTTTTGGCGTGATGAAGCAGAGAGGAGACAAGCTTGAATATAATGATTAAAAAAGCTGCTTTAAAAATTAAGAATTCAATTAAACTAAAAATAATCTTAACTTATATTCTGTCGTTGATTGTTGTTTATCTTGTGACTTGGTGGGTATTATCTGTATTTCTGTTCCAGCCGCTCGAAAGAGAAAGAGAACGAAATGTGATGTATAACTCCGAAAAGATAGTAGACGATATCAGAAGTGTACGTGAAAGTTATGATAATATCATATATCGACTGAGTAATAATCGTATTATTTATAAATCGCTGTCGGACAGATGTAAGAACTATGAGGCTGTATGGGAAGCGTTAACCAGTATTAAATATACACTGAATGAGGAGATATCCAGAACTGCTTACCTTCAGAAATTGGAAATTTACCAGAAGGGTAGTGACATTGGTCAGGATGGAAGATTTGTCTTTGCAAATGAATATGACAGTACCAAGCAGGGAGGGACCGATTGGAGGAATGAAACAATTGAAGGGACGGTACTTCTTTGTAAATATCAGAAAGTATCCTTTCTGTATAATGACGTAGAAGCTTATATCAAAATCGCAATTGAAGCCAAGAAAGCATTTGCAGGGGTGACTGAACTGGAACGTGATATGAGTGGAAATGTATACCTGACCAATGAAAATCAAAGTATTATTGCTTCTTCTGAGGCTGGTTCGGTAGGAGGAAGCATCGCAGAAATACTTCCGGAACCTATGGAAAGCTATGTTGACGGTGAGATCATGGAGCATGGTGAGACTATGATCATGAAAAGTTCAATAGATGAAAAATGGAATATATGGCTGTTTGTACCTTCAAGCCAGCTTACAACTAAGGTAAATCAATCGAAGGCAATTGCAGGATTGATCTTGATGAGTTATGGAATATTTTCAGGAATAGCGCTAAGCGTTCTACTCAACCAGGTATTTGGAAGATTAAAGCAGTTGGGTGAGAAAATGGAGCAAATTCAAGGAGATATCAGTTACATCGCTGTTCCAGGAAAAAATGACGAAGTTACTGTTTTGGAAAATAAATACAACAGTATGCTTAAGAAGCTGGATAATGTAATAGATGAAATGTCAGAAGTAAAGAGCCAGAAGCAGAAATTTGAATTTAAAAGTCTGGAATCCCAGATAAATCCACATTTTCTGTATAATACACTCGGTGTGATGCGATGGGAAGCACTCGAGAGCGATAATTTGAAGCTGGTGGATATGATTGATGATCTGACAACATTTTACCGCCTGTCCCTTAATAAAGGGAAGGGGCTCCTGAATGTGGAGCAAGAATTGAAACTAGTACAATCCTACGTTAATATTCAGCAGTTGCGCTGGGATAATGTAGTAGATGTAACGGTCAATATGGACGCAGAAGTCAAAGAAGTTATGATTCCGAAAATGATACTCCAGCCTTTAGTAGAAAATATCTGGTTGCATGGCAATATTACGACAGATGGTAATAAAAGAATTGAAATATCAGCAAGAAATACAGAAGACTATGTCGAGTTCAGGATTTGGGATAATGGAGACGGAATACCTGCAGATGTAATTAATAAATTCAATGCGAATAAAGAGTATGAAGGAGATTCTACTGGTATTGGTATTCAGTTCATTAAGAACATTCTGAGGTATTATTATGGGGATAACTTTATTTATGAAGTGACTAGCGATAAGCAATTGGGCACATTAGTTCGTATGGAACTTCCGAAAGAAATGGGAGCAATCGTGTGAAGAGATGAGCATCTTCGCATGGCGAATTTATACTGACGCCTTACTTTGTGGAGCTTTAGCAGAATGGAGATTACTATGAAGGTTTTAGTGATAGATGATGAACCTGTTCATGTACGTGGGGTTATTAAGTATGTTAATTGGAGTAAGTTGGGATTTGAGACTGTAGTGGGGGCTTATAGCGCAAAAGAAGCATTAATGAAACTTCAGGAGGAAACCTATGATTTGGTCATTACGGATATTAATATGCCTGAAATTAATGGCCTGGAGCTGATTTCAAGAATTAATCTGCTAGGAAAACAACCGGATATTATGATCGTCAGCGGATACAATGAATTTACCTATGCGCAGGAAGCGATTCGGCTTGGGGTAGCTGCTTATATTCTGAAACCCATCAAACCGGAAGAAATTGAGGAAAATATATGGATACTGCAGGAAAAGAAAAAGAAGGGGTTCTTTGAGGCAGACAGTAAAATAGAACAAAATAACTTTAATGAGATTATGAGCGAAGATGTAAAAGTAGGTAGTAATGACGAAAGAAAGAAAATACATCCAACAATACAAAAGATACTGATCTATATTGGGAAAAACTATTCCAAAGAAATCACAGTGCAGGAGATTGCGGAACAATTTCGCATTAATGAAAGTTATCTGAGTGCGTTATTTAAAAAGGAAATAGGAATTAACCTTAGTAATTATGTTCTTCGGTACCGCATGAACCGAGCAATGGAAATGTTGAAAAATTCAGATATGCGAATCAGTGAAATCGCTTACCGAGTTGGTTACCAGAATCCCTGCTATTTTACGGAACAATTTAAAAAAATATGCGATATGACACCCTCGGAAATCAGAAAAGAAAATAGATAGTAGAGAAATAAGTCTCGCATGCGTTAATTAGACTTATAAGAATTCCAACATGAATTCTATTGGAAATCCATGTTGAACATCTTTCGGATAATAATAATTAGCCTGTAAAGGGCCATAAGGGGGCACTTATGAATAAGATAGATTTGACGGGAACCTGGAGCTTCTGTCTGGATAAAGAGAAAATAGGAATTGAGAAGAATTATTTTAACAGTAACTTTGATGAAAAAATTGAGCTGCCGGCTACTGTTTCGACGGCTAAAAAGGGAATCCCATCAAAGGATAGAAATATAGGCTCTCTGACAGACCCCTACCTGTTTGAAGGATATACTTGGTACTCGCGAAACTTTGAGTTTCCCTGCAGTGAGGGAAAAGAGTACTTTCTTGTGCTGGAGAGAACGAGAATATCTCATCTCTGGATTGACGGAATCTATATCGGCAGCAACAGCAGTCTTTGTACTTCTCACAAGTATTGTATTACTCCGTACCTGCATTTGGGAAGTAAAATAACCATCATGATAGATAATACCTCTTACCTGGTGGGAGGAGGTCATATG
>JBASOB010000008.1:0-3182 GCA_049657865.1 Mobilitalea sp. | reverse complement strand
TCATTTTGCCTGGGAGCATACAGGAAGAGCGAACCGTGACAATGCAGTCTGTCAAAACAAGAATATTACTTATACGTTAGATGCGGTCTCACTGGCCGAAAGAATGGGATGTACTACCTTTGTCGGGGCTGGATCTCAGGCGGAATATGGAAGAGTAGAAGATATTATTTCCCCAGATACTCCGGTTAACCCTGATATTGCATACGGAGTCGCCAAATATGCTGCTGGAAAACTCAGCAGACTGCTATGCAGGGATTTAGGACTCAGGCATATCTGGACCAGAGTATTCAGTGTATACGGACCTTACGATAATAAAGATACAATGGTGATGTATTCCATACGAATGTTATTATTGGGGGAGAAGCCGAGTTATACCAAATCCGAACAATTGTGGGATTATATGTATTGCGGCGATACCGCGAGAGCATTTTATGCAATCGGTGAGAACGGGAAAGATCAGGCTGTGTATTGTATTGGAAATGGTAACACGAAGGTGTTGTCTGAATATATTACTATAATCAAGGATTGCATCAATACAGAGTTACCAGTAGGAATCGGTGAAAAGGAATATTCGCTAAATCAGGTAATGCAGCTGTGTGCAGATATTTCGAGCCTGTCTGCTGATACTGGGTTTCAACCAGTGGTTTCATTTTATGAAGGAATTAGCAGTACAATCGAGTGGTATAAGAATGAATATAAGATAATCGAAAATAGTAATCTGAAAAATATCCTAAAATAATAATTGAAATCTTCACGTCTGTATGGTAGTATGGTAAAGTGCTACCAAGAGAAAGCGTCTTGGAGTAAATATTAAACTCATACAGGAGGATATTTTATGAAAAAGAGATTATTTAGTTTATTAATGGTTACCCTTATGGTAGTAAGTTTAGGTGCCTGCTCGAAAAGTGATTCAGGTAAAGATAACTCACTTAAATACATACAGGACAATGGAAAGCTGATTCTTGGTCTCGATGATACCTTTGCTCCGATGGGTTTTCGTGATGATGCTGATAACATTGTTGGCTTTGATATCGATCTTGCAACCGCAGTATGCGAGAAGCTTGGCGTAGAATTAGTATTACAGCCGATCGAATGGGATGCAAAAGAGCAGGAATTAAGTACGAAGAATATTGACTGCATCTGGAATGGTTTCTCTTTAACACCGGAACGTACGGAGAATCTTACAATGTCAGATACTTATATGTTAAATAATATTAGTTTAGTTGTGACCAAAGACAGCGCAATCAAGACGATGGCTGATATGGCTGGTAAGAATCTTGCACTGCAGAGTGGTTCCTCAGCAGAAGAGACTTTAAATAATACAGATAATGTTGACTTCAAAGCATCCCTAGGACAGGTCAATCCGTTCAGCGATTATATCACTGCACTTATGGATCTTGAAACAGGCAACTCGGATGCAGTTCTTATGGATTCTGTAGTAGCCAATTATATGATTACTGATGTTGGCAAGGACTTCGTTGTTCTTGATGAGACATTACTAGCAGATGAATATGCCATTGGATTCCGTAAAGGCGACGTGGCACTCTGTACCGCAGTAGAGAAGGCTTTATCTGAATTAAAAGCAGATGGAACCGTAGAAGAGATTTCTACGAAATGGTTCGGTTCTGATATCACGACGATTAAGTAGGGAATGAGATTAAGAACAAAGCGAATTATAATAGATACAGTAATAAAATAAGGTGCCACATAATGAGGTGAATATCATTTGTGTGGCACCTTATTTTATTAATCTATTGTAAATTGATTCCTGAATTTATTAGTATATTGCTGATCCATAATACTTTGCTATCGTATTGATACAAATAATTAATCCTAGGAATTGGAATCAAAAAGGAATTGAAATCAACATTGCGTTATGGTACTATGGTAAAGTGCTAGCAGAAAGAAAAGTCACAGTGCTAAACTCAGTGATTGGAATTGCCGAGACAGTTAGACTTATTTAGTTACACAGATTATAAAGTTATGGAGGTTTTTATGAGAATATACATAGACAATGTGCCGATGGATTTATTGATCCCCAATATGTTAAACGCTACCGTTATGGTATTGCAAATATTTTTTCTGACAATTTTGTTATCTATTCCGCTAGGGTTTCTGGTTGCACTGGCGAGAAGGAGTAAATTATGGATCATTAATTTCCCGACCCGTATCTACCAATTGATTTTCCGCGGAACACCGCTTATGTTACAGTTGATTTTCTTCATGTACGGACCCTTTTATCTGTTCGGTTTCAGCTTTCCGAGGTTTACGGCTTGCATCATTGCCTTTGTGGTGAATTATGCGGCATATTTCGGTGAAATCTTCCGTGGTGGAATTGCAGGTATTCCGAAAGGCCAGTATGAAGCTGCAAAAGTACTTGGATATACTAAATTTCAGACTTTTATTCTTATTATTCTTCCGCAGGTGGTGAAATCGGTGATTCCTGCCGTCGGAAATGAATTGATGACTTTGGTTAAGGATACCTCCCTTGCGCAGGTTATTTCTGTTGTTGAGCTATTTCGCGTTGCATCCGCTGCGGGATCCAAGTATTTCTCTACGGTGCCGATTATAATTGCGGCAGTATTCTATTTAGTAATGAATACGGTGGTGGAAATATCCTTTAAATCGATTGAGAAGAAACTTGAATATTATAAGAATTAGAACAGGAGGAAGAAAATGTTATTAAAAGCAGATAATTTATGGAAGCAGTTTGATGGCAATCAAGTGCTCAAAGACATTTCCCTTCAGGTCGAGGAAGGCGAAGTCGTTGCTGTCATCGGTCCCTCCGGTTCGGGTAAATCCACCTTGCTTCGGTGCCTGACACAGCTTGAGAAAGTGGATAGTGGACGAATTGAAGTATGTGAGAAGATTATGGTTGACACAAAGGTTGGAGAAGGATATTCAGACAACAAGACGTTACACGATATTGCGCTTGAGGTAGGATTAGTATTCCAGAACTTCAATCTATTTCCGCATTACTCCGTATTACGTAATATTGTAGATGCGCAGAGAAAAGTACTGGGAATAGACAAAAAGACGTCAACGGATAAAGCAATGGCTCTACTTACGAAGATGAACCTTCAGGACCGTGGAAAAGCGTATCCGGGCGAATTGTCCGGCGGACAGCAGCAGCGTGTCGCAATCGCACGGGCACTAGCACTAAATCCACGTATCTTGTTCTT
>JBASOB010000007.1:0-7084 GCA_049657865.1 Mobilitalea sp. | reverse complement strand
CTATTATATAGTAATAAAAACCACGTTGTGTCGTATGAATGCGTAAAATGTAATTATTGATACAATATTAGCAAATAATTGGATATATAATGAAAAATAGACATAGTAAATTAACTATATAATCAGGAGGATGATAAGATGTCATACAGAATTATTGGGGATAGTTGTACAGACTTACCAAAGACATTAAAGGAGGATTCACATTTTGTATTAGTACCATTAACGCTTATTGTGGATGATGTTTCGATTGTCGATGATGAAACTTTTGACCAGAAGGAATTCCTGCGTCTTGTGAAAGCCAGTCCCAACAGCCCTAAATCAGCATGTCCATCACCGGAAGCATATATGGATCAATTCAACTATGATGGTGATATTTATGTAATCACCTTATCAGCAGAATTAAGTGGATCTTTTAACAGCGCACAAGTTGCGAAGAAACTATATTTAGAAGATCACCCAGATAAGAAGATTGAAGTAATTGATTCACGATCAGCATCGATTGGACAAGCACTGATTGCTATGAAGATTAAAGAACTCATTGAAACCAGCCACCCTTTTGAAGCGGTAGTAGAAACAGTAACTAAATTCAGAGACAGCTTAAAAACTAAATTTGTATTAGAATCCCTTGATACCTTACGTAAAAATGGACGTCTGAGTGGAATTCAAGCAATCTTAAGCAGTGTTCTCAATATAAAGCCAGTAATGGGAGCAACTCCGGAAGGTAACATCTGCAAACTCGATCAGGCAAGAGGAATATCAAAAGCCTTAATCTTAATGGCAAAAGCCATCGAAGCAGATGTAATTAAACCACAGGAAAGAATCCTTGGAATTGCACATTGCAATAATTACGAGCGTGCATTATACGTGAAAGATGAAATATTAAAAAGAGTTCCATTTATGGATACCTTTATTGTAGACACTGCCGGAGTAAGCTCAATGTATGCAAATGAAGGTGGAATAATTACGGCTTATTGATTAGAAGATGTAAAGAGGAACTTCTCTTCATCCTTATTGCTTCAAAAAAGGCAGAGAAAATTATCTTCATCGACATAATGGAAAATAATGTGAAAGAATCGTAGAAATCAGACCTAGATTGGGTGTTTTATCGCCCCGTCTCAGGTCTGTTTTATTGACCTTAAAACATCAGAATCCGCAATGCTTCTACAAAGCTTAAGTAAGTCAAATCCCGATTTGTTGGATTTTTAATTATTTGATTAATTGAAAGAACTGTTAAAAATGGTAATTAGAAAAGTAGATATAATTATAGACCTATCAACTTTCAATATGGTTGGTGGTTTTTTTTACTTTTATGAAATATATTTATAAGTTATCGATTATGATATTTGATAAAATAAAGGTATTAAAATATATGAAGATAGCGAGAAAGTATAAGTGAGAGGGCTGTTAGCAGTTGAGAATTAATGGAATAAAAAGGTAGAAATCCGCATTCTATAATGCTATAATTTGATTAATAGTTAGATGTTATTATGATAAGGTTTTGTTGTTGTTATTGAAAATAATATGTTTGCATTCAAAAAATATTATTTCGATGAATCTTGGTACTCAGTATCCCTTGACGAAGGTATGCTAACTCTATCGGATCGAAAACTTTCAACATATGTGAATACATTGTCCAAAGCAAGGCTTATAATTAAACAAATGATGGAGTAATCTGATAACGAAATCTTACAGTTGTGTGATATTAACAGTGGTTTTGTAAAAAAAGCTAAAATGCTTCCTCTGACTTTTGTGATGTTTTTATGTATTTAAATGATGTTATGCTTTGTTATTCTATTACATCCGAAGAATTTGAAAAGATATACATGGATAAACATCAAAAGAACATGAAACGTTGGTGATATCTATTTTAAAGATAGTTCGCATTAAGTGGCGATTGCCAAGTAACGACGTAGTTCAATATATTATTGAAGATAAAGAATGAAAGGTTATATTAAAATAGGGTATCGATAATTCCAAGGATTACGGAGACAAAATAGCATCATTATATAATATGATACAGGATTAGACCCGATGGAACGCATAAATCCGAAGAGATTTTCTCCTTTTTCTATAGGAAAGGGACATCCCATATGAATGTAACAATAGAGCAGTGCTGATGGAAACCTGGAAGGTGAAAGGGAGGAAGATAGATTGATGAAAGAATATGATTCGGATTTTTGCAAAGTTAAATATATAGAAGAGGATAATGTGGTTTTATTAACCTGGAAGAAATATGCCTGTGGTGAGGATTATAGAAAGCCGACCACATTCGCATGGGAACTAATGAAGGAGCATCTTAATTGTAAGTTTATTGTGGATGCGAGAGATGGATTTGAAGATGATAAAGAAGATGTAGAGTGGGGATTCTCTGTTTTACTGCCTGGTATGGCGCAAACGAGCTGCAAACTAGTTTGTTTTATTATGAAGGAAATAAGCGAGATTGAAAATGAAATGGATATGTGGACAATGGAATTTGGAAAATATTTTGCTGTAGGTAAAGCATTAAATTATAGAGAGGCAGTAGATAACTCAAATCGATTATTCATGTTGCAAGTAACCTATCGTGTTACGAAAGGAAAAAGAGATGAATTTTATAGAAAAGTAAAGGAACAGAAGATTATACAGCATTCAAAAGAGGAACCCGGTAATTATAAATACGATTATTATTTTCCGGTAGATTCAGAGGAGGACTTATGCCTAATGGAACTATGGACAGGCGAAGAGGCTCAGAAGCTTCATATGAATACGGAGCATTTTCATAAACTTACACAACTAAAGCAGGAGTATGTTGAATCTGTTGAAATTGAAAAGTACTGGATTACAAAGGCATAACGATAATAAGTATTATATGGAGGTTAGTATGCGTTCGAGACGCTTCATAGCAGCATCATATTAGAGGAGGGAAATTATGATATTCCAGGATGTAAATGAACAAAATCGGTATGAAATAAATCAGTTCATACAAGAAAATTGGTATTCTACTGAAATTGTAATTCGCGGAAAGATTGTAGATATGACATTGGTAGATGGCATAGCGGTGTATGAATCGAATTCCATTATAGGATTATTAACTTACGAAATCACAAATGACGAATGTGAAATTTTATCTTTGGATAGTAAGTATGAAAATCAGGGTATTGGTACCGAATTGATTAAATGTGTGATTGATATTGCGAGAAATCAAGGATGTATTAATCTTGTGGTGATAACGACAAATGATAATATAAATGCGCTTAAGTTCTATCAAAAAAGAGGATTTGATATGGTACGACTCTACCATAATGCTTTAGATATTTCACGAAGACTTAAACCGTCGATACCGATAATTGGAGAATATGGTATACCATTAATGCATGAAATAGAATTTGAAATGAAGTTGTGGGATAGGCCCTAAAAATAGAACGAAATTGAAAGTGAGATGAAAATATTGTTGCGATAAAGCTATATTATCAATTTGGATTTAAAAAGGAAGTAACAGGACTTGAAACAGAAGATGATTTTTTAAAATATGATTTTTTAGAGTAACTCTCATTTAATATATATCCATCCACCGTACTATAGAAATATAAAATCAGAATTTACAGAGGAGATTAAACAGATGCGTAGTTTAATTATATATGGCAGTCAATATGGAACAACAAAGTGCTATGCGGGAAAACTGTCGGAAATGACAGGTACACCCATGATAAATTATGAAGATATTAAGGACCTAACTAATTATGAGACAATTATACATTTTGGTGGTTTATATGCTGGGGGTGTAAAAGGATTAAAGAATACGATTAAAGCATTACCCCAAAATGCAAACATTATTATTGTCACGGTTGGCTTGGCAGATGTAAACGATAAAGAAAATACAGATAACATCAAGAAATCAATTAGCAGACAAATACCAAAAGAAATTTATGATAGGGCCATTATTTTCCATTTAAGAGGAGGCATCGATTATCAGCAATTAAATTTCAAACACAAAACAATGATGACACTCTTATGCAATAAGGCAAAAAATCTTCCTGAAGAGAAGAAAACAGCAGAAGTAAGAGCGATGATAGAAACATTTAACCAGAAGGTTGATTTTATTGATTACAATTCCTTAAATCAAATAATTAAAGTTCTTAATTAACCCAATTCCAATCTGCAGGAATGGCGCATTATTATGCAGAAAGTAAACGAGATTGAAAATGAGATGGATATGTGGACAAAGGAAACTGGGAATAATATAATGTAAGGAAAGCGTTAAATTATAGAGAGGTAGTGGATGCAGCATGGCAATAACAATTATAAAGGGAAGCATAAATTATTTAGATGATTGCGAGGATGCATTAGTAAATTCAGAACTGGGGGAAAGATACTTTTCGGAAAAAGGGAGTGCCCGTAAATCATTAGAAGAAGGCTTTTCTAAAAATGAAATATATGTTGCAGTAGACAATAATAATTGTAAGGGTTTTATATGGGTAATTCTAAATGGAATTTTTCATTCCTTTCCTTATATCCATATTGTTGCTGTGAAAAGCGAAAATCGAGGTCAGGGGATAGGGGAAGTTCTCTTAAGGTTTGTTGAGGAAGAATATTTTACAAATTGTTCAAAGCTGTTTTTGGTTGTAGCTGATTTTAATCCAAAAGCAAAAAGATTATATGAAAGAATAGGATATTCTGAAATCGGAGAAATTCCTGATTTATACAGAAAAGGGATCAGCGAATGTCTGATGATAAAGGTAATAGAATCATAGTTGTAAGCATCCTCGGTGACTTACCAATAAGTAATTTTTCATCCAAGTAAGATTCCGATTTATTTAAACATAGATATGAGGTGTACCATATGGAAATAAGAAGAGAACAAATGATAGGCCAAGGGAATACAGCTGAAATATACAGACTAGGGGATAATAAAATATTGAAACTGTTTCGAAGTGGTCTATATAAGGGCATTATCGAGAAAGAATATCATAACGGCATTATCATACAAAATGTTTTGGAATGTGTTCCTAAAGTATATGAAATGGTTGAAATAAAGGGCAGGCATGGAATTATATATGAGGAAATTCATGGAAAAGACATGCTGAAAGTCATGATGGGATCCTTATGGAAAATCAATATTTATGCGAAAAAATTAGCACATTATCATTTATCGATACAAAAGCCGGTGATGGATAATTTATCTACCGTAAAGGAGAAATTGGAAGCAGATTTACATCATGTTAATTTACTTTCAGACGAGAATAAAGAAATTGTTCGGAAATACCTGAAGCAATTACCTGATGGTAATGAACTGTGCCATTTTGACTTTCATCCAGGCAACGTGATGATAGCAAATAATAAAAAGGTTGTTTTGGATTGGATGACAGCTTGCAGAGGAGATGTATGCGCTGATGTTGCAAGGACATGCTTGCTATTAAAATATGGAGAAGTTTCTCATGCACCTTGGATCATACGAAGGGTAATTTCATTTTTCCAGCACCATATTTACAAAGTATATATAAGAGAATATCTCACAATATCGCAAAGAAGCATGGCGGATATTAATCGTTGGGAACTGCCCGTCGCAGCAGCAAGATTATGTGAATGGATTTCAGAAAATGAAAAGAAGATATTGCTTGAATTGGTGAATAAGCATTGCAATGAAATTAATGGCGGAAATTCACTATACAAACAAGGAAATAAATTATGATTTAAAAAGATGAAAGGCAATATACGAAGAATTCATATTATATAAAATACAGATATTTGATTTAGGGAGGATAAATATTATGCAATTTGGTATGCCAACACTGATTGAACATAATAATATAGAAGAGTCAGCTATTCTATGCAAAGAATTAGAGCTTGATTTTATTGAATTGAATATGAATCTTCCACAGTATCAGATAGAACAGCTTGAGAATACGGAGGAATTTCTGAAGATAGCAGAACGGTATGGAATTTTCTATACCCTTCATCTGGAAGAGAGTTTGAATTTTTGTGACTTTAACAGAGCAGTTTCTAAAAGTTATTCGGATACGGTAAAAAGAACGATTGCAGTAGCCGAAAAACTGAGAGTACCAATAGTAAATATGCACATGAATAAGGGAGTATATTTTACATTACCTGATAAGAAGATTTATCTGTTTGAGAAGTATAATGCTAATTACATGTCTGATATTGAAGCTTTCAAGGAACTTTGTGACGAAGCAGTTGGAGATTCGGATATTAAAATATCAATCGAAAATACAGACGGATATCTGGAATTTGAAAAAACAGCGGTCGAATGTCTTTTGCAAAGTAAGGTTTTCTCATTAACCTGGGATATTGGTCATTCGCATACTGCAAAAAATATCGATGAGCCATTTATTGAGAAACATATAGATAGACTAAGACATTTCCATATCCATGATGCGGCTAGAAGTAAGAACCACTTGATGCTAGGGGCTGGAGAGATTAATTTAATAGAGAGATTAAGGGTAGCTGAAAAATACGGTTGCAGATGCGTTATTGAGACGAAAACGATAGAAACACTAAGAGAATCCGTGAAATATATAGATTCTAGTTTTACAAATCGGCAGGCTACATAACCTTGAGGATGTTCTTCGTTTTTGATAAGGATTATGGCTTTAATTTCTTTTGCCATAATAAAAAGAAGAAGAAACTAGAAAAACAATTCATATAAATAAACCGATTTATTCGATTAATAGATACAAATAAAATCAAATTTACAGTTGACTTTTTTCTTCATTTGTTAGATAATATCTATTGCAGTGCTTATTAAAAACATTGTAAAAGTCATAAAAGTGAATAATCGAGGCGTGGCTCAGTTTGGTAGAGCGCTGCGTTCGGGACGCAGAGGCCGTGAGTTCGAATCTCGCCGCCTCGACTAAAAAACCTTATCGTATGTATTGACACGGTAAGGTTTTTTATTGCTGTTTATTGGTCTTTATTATATATATATATTAGATATCTTCAATGAGAATATATGATTTAATCGTAAGCGCATAGTTTCAGGGTATACCTAAAACAAATCCGGATCCTATTGCTAGGCTTCCGGAATGCGAGCATTTTACTCCATTTTGTTATTGCAAAGTTCTTGGACTGTTTCATCCCAAGGTGCAAG
>JBASOB010000006.1:0-1526 GCA_049657865.1 Mobilitalea sp. | reverse complement strand
CGTGAGAGAGACACAGGCCATGAACGGTGATTCGGACTGCTTCCTGCAGATTCATGCAGTGAAGTCAGATGGAGAATTCTTGCCCGTAAAAGAGAAGCCATATAAAATAGAATTTATCGGAGATAGTATTACCTCGGGAGAAGGAACGGTAGGAGCAAAATCAGAGGAAGACTGGGTACCTATGTGGTTCAGTGCAATCAATAATTATACTGCGATGACAGCAAATATTTTAGAAGCAGAATATAGAGTAGTTTCTGAGAGTGGGTGGGGAGTATTAACAAGTTGGGATAATAACCCGCACTACAATATCCCGGATTACTATGAGAAGGTTTGCGGTCTCCTAACAGGCAATAAAAACAAAGAATTAGGTGCTTTTGAAGATAATGATTTCTCTTCCTGGCAACCGGATGTCGTAGTCGTGAATCTTGGAACCAATGATGGAGGAGCTTTTAACTCTCCGGAATGGAAAGATGAATTAACTGGGGAGACTCATAAGCAACGATTAAATCTGGAGGGTAACTTTAACCAAGAAGATATTATGGCATTTGAAGAAGCAGTTGAACATTTTCTGATTAAACTTAGAAAGTATAACAAAGATGCACAAATCATATGGGTTTATGGAATGCTAGGCCTTCAAATGATGCCAGCGATTTTTAATGCTGTGAATACCTACACTCAGAAAACCGGAGATAAGAACGTTACCGTATTTCAACTTCCTAATACGACGGAGGAAACCATAGGAGCGAGAGAACATCCAGGAATGTTAGCACATAGAGCAGCAGCAAGAGAATTATCTGGGTATATTAAGCAGTTCTTAAGATAGACATTAGACAGTGTTAATTAGATTTTACCAATTCATAATAATCAATTATTTGTAATAGAGCATAAACTAAAAAACGCCACAAAAGGATAATTAACTGCTTTTGTGGCGTTTTATTTTATGATTAATTATGGATACTATTAGACCTAATCGTTGTTACAATGGAATAATTATTTGGAATCTTCAATATTAAAGGTACAATGAACTACTGCCGTAATCTCTTTTTCAAGGGAATAAGTATCATTAATACCGTAATCTGATATTTCGTTGGAATACAATGGAGTAATCTGCATTACACCCATATCTGCATAGGTTAATCCACCTAATTCACTTCCGGCATTCGTAGCAATCATCTCAGCACGATTCTTTGCATCTTTTGTTGCTGCAGCTAACATCGTTACTTTAATATCAGCAAGTTTGGTGTAAAGGTATTGTGGAGGATAGGATTCAAAAGCAACGCCTTCATTCAATAATTCGGTAGAATTTCTGGAAATTTCTGTTATCTTATCAATTTCAGTAGAGCTGATTGTAACCGTTTCGCTGAGATTGTAATTATCTACTTCGTTTGTATAGGAACCATAATCGTTTAATACATAATTAATTGAAGTAGTGATGGAAGAAAAGACAAGCTGATCTTCAGTTAAACCTTTATCCATAAGATAAGTTTTTACTTTGTTTCGATTTGTTTCAAGATCGGTATAAGCAT
>JBASOB010000005.1:0-2454 GCA_049657865.1 Mobilitalea sp. | reverse complement strand
GCTGTACTGGATACACCGTAGAAGAGAAAGAAAAATACATGAGTTTATTGCTTGAGAAGCGTACTGATGCCATCATACTTGTTGGTTCCAATTTCGTAGAAGCCGATGAGGAGAAGAATCAATATATCAGGCAAGCATCAAAAACCGTTCCGATTATGATTATTAATGGTGCTTTAAACGGAGAAAATGTGTATTGTACACTATGCGACGATTTCCATGCTGTATATGAAGCTACTAAGTCCCTGCAGCAGAGCGGTCATAAGGACATTCTCTATTTATATAATGCGAAATCCTATAGTGCAAACAAAAAGTTATCCGGCTACATATCTGCAATGGAAACTGACGGCAGATCCGCCAAAAAGAAAGAGGAGCTGATCCAATTCGTTCCCGGAAGTATTATTGATATTAAAAGTCATTTGTCCCTTCTCCATAAGAAAGGCTTATCTTTCGATGCAATTATCACCTCAGATGACAGCTTGGCCATCGCCGCTCTTAAATTTGCAAAAGATAATGCCATCTCCGTTCCGGATCAATTATCAATTATCGGCTATAACAATTCCATCCTGGCACTCTGCAGTGATCCCGAATTAACCTCCATCGATAATAAATTAGAATCTGTATGCAATAACTGTATTTCCGCCTTAATGGGTGTCTTTAAAGGCAGCGATGTACCGCTGCGAACTGTCTTTTCAGGAGAGATCATTAAACGAGGTACTACTCGTTTCTGATAAATTTAAACTACAAAGAAGGTATCAAGATGAAACCATTTTTAGATAAGAATTTTCTTTTAACTACACCAACCGCAATTACACTTTATCATGATTATGCTGCCAAGTTGCCGATTATTGATTATCATTGCCACATCAACCCGAAGGAAATCGCACTGGATCGCAAGTTCGATAATATCACTCAGGTATGGCTCGGCGGCGATCATTACAAATGGCGGCTGATGCGCGCTAACGGAATTGAAGAACAATATATTACCGGAGATGCCTCAGATAAAGAGAAGTTCATGAAGTGGGCAGAAACCTTAGCAAAATGTATCGGCAATCCCCTCTATCACTGGAGCCACTTAGAATTACAGCGGTACTTCGGATATTTCGGCTGTCTGACTAAGAATACCGCGGAAGAAGTATGGACTTTATGCAATAAAAAGCTTGCTGAAGACTCCATGAGCGTCCGTAATATCATCAAGAAATCAAACGTATCCCATATCTGTACCACTGATGATCCAATCGATTCCTTAGAATGGCATGCAAGTATTGCTGCTGATCCTGATTTCGACGTGAAAGTGTATCCTGCATGGCGTCCAGATAAAGCAATGAATTTAGACAAAGAAGATTATCTGAGCTATTTAGACAATTTAAGTGAAGTGTCTGATATCGCTATTACGAGTTTCGACAGTCTTCAACAAGCTTTAAGAAAAAGGATCGACTATTTTCATGAAAAAAATTGCAGAGTCTCTGATCATGCCTTGGATTATGTCATGTATGAACCTGCTTCCGAAGAAACCATTCAGGATATATTTAATAAACGCCTCCACAGCCTTCCTCTCTCCAATCAGGAAGTCTTACAGTTCAAAACTGCTTTTCTCCTTCGTATGAGCAAGTCCTATCACGAACTTGGCTGGGTGATGCAGCTTCATTATGGCAGCAAGAGGGATAACAATACTCCTTCCTATCGTCTTCTGGGTTCAGATACCGGCTATGACTGTATCAGCAATTATGCCCCAGCCGCTCAATTATCAGATTTTCTTAATGCTCTGCATAAATTGAATCAGCTCCCTAAGACGATTCTCTATAGTCTTAATCCAACGGACAACGCCACCATAGATACCATCATCGGTTGTTTTCAGGATTCCTCAGCAGTCAGCAAGCTCCAGCACGGCTGTGCATGGTGGTTCAATGATCATATCACCGGTATGACAGAGCAGATGTCTTCTCTTGCCAACGTCAGTTTTTTAGCCGGATTTATCGGAATGACCACGGACTCCAGAAGCTTCCTGTCCTATCCAAGACATGAATATTTCCGCCGTATTCTCTGTGACCTTCTTGGTAAATGGGTAGAAAACGGTGAGTATCCCGAAGATTATGAAGTTCTTGGTGAACTGGTGGAGAACATCTCCTATCATAACGCCTTACATTATTTTGGATTTTAATCTTTTCTCAAATTCCAGAAAAAGGCGGCTTTGAAACGTAAGTTTCAAGGCCGCCTTTTTCCAACGTTAAATATAAGAGGCTGATTTTCATCAGCCTCTTATATTTAACAATTTTACCAAAGATCATGTGCATTCATTTCTAATTCTGATTCCAAAATTGTAATCGATAGATCCTTCATCATATCTATTTCAAACATGTCGATGTCATTGCCCTTATCGTCTGATATTACACGGATGACGGGTCTAAGCGGCATGCTTTTATTCTGTTCTTTTACAATACCTACATACTTATTGGA
>JBASOB010000004.1:0-62837 GCA_049657865.1 Mobilitalea sp. | reverse complement strand
ATATGAAATAAAGGTTTGAAGAAGCTCTGTACAAATACAAATAGAATTGATACTGCAAGCAGCATGCAGAGCAGGGCAAATAGAATAGTGGTATTTCGAATGGTTCGTGCGCTCTTATTGAGCTCGTCGTAGGAATTGATGGCAATTACTTTCATGTCGGTGGAGTTTAAGGAAGTTATATTGATGATGTATTTCTTGGAATCAATTATTTCAGTAAAATCACCATCTTTTTCATAGAGACCTATATTGATAGAATTGAGGAGGTCTTTATTATCTAACTGGTTATTCTGATATACGATATTGCGGTCCCCGTCCAGGATAAATAAGGAACCTTTTTCCCTCAGCTGAACCTGGTCACAGATGGATTTAATACCGGTATAATTCGCATCTACCTTAATAACGGCTAATACTTTAGAATTATCTTCCTTACTCCGTATCCGCTGGGCAATCGAGAATATCTGCGTCTTCTTGTCTCCAAAAGCCTTTTCAGAATGGATTGGGACAAAGACCGGAGCAGAAGACGCCATGGCCTGCTGGTACCAGTCGGTATCGGCATAGTCGTCATAATCCTCCATATCATAAGGAGTTCGGGTATAAGAATATAAATTATTGTCGGTCAAGATATAGACACGTAATATCTCACTTCTTGGGAGCGTCATAACAGAAGCAAGGAAATTTTCTATGATACGTTTCCGGTAAAGGCTGGAGGTCCTGGTCGTATATTCATCTTCGAGTTCTCCCATGATCTCATCATTATAATAAGGAGAGAGATTCAAGCGGAAGAGTTCCTCTAAATAAGTATCCACATTGATCCCGACCTGTTCGATAATCTGCTGAGTCTGATTTACCGTCTGCTTATTATAATTTTTCGAATACATCACATAATTTATCATGGAGACAAGCATGACAAAGAAAATAATCAAAGCCGAGATGATGACCAGGATTTTCTTCTTGAAGTTCCAGTTCCGATAGGTAAATGGGGTCAAATGTTTCATAACTGCCTCCTGTTTCTACTTAGATGATACTTCCATTTCTTACTAAATACATTATAATAATTAATAGGAAGTAGCACAAGTGCAGATTGCCATATCCAATAAACCCGCACTAAAACCGAATAAATGTGGTATTTAAGAGACGATTAAATGATGCTAAGCTATAGATATCAAAGTTGAGGAGGTAATTAGCTATGAAAAGAAAAAGTATTTTATCCGTAGTGCTAAGCGTGGTAATGGTTTCTAGTATGTTAACCGGATGCAGTGCAAAAGATAGCAGTAAAGCAGATACCGGTACAGAGGTAACCAAAGCCGTAACCAAAACTGATACAGCAGAAACAACCACAGCAGACAGCACGGAGGAAAAACCGGAACATGTCACGCTGAAGTTATTTACAGGTAAAATTGAAACGATCGATCTGATGAATGAGATTATTAATGAATTCAATGAATCTCAAGACAGAATTACCGTAGAACAGGAATATCAGAAAGACGCAAGTAATATCATCAAAATCAAGTTTGCTGCAGATGAGGCACCTGATATTATGACGACTTACGAGCAGGGATTTGTGGACGAGGGCAAGTATCTCGACTTATCGGAGCAGTCCGAATGGTGGGACAGACTTACACCGGCGATGAAAGAAGCCTGCACGGATATCAATTCCGGTAAACAGTACAGAATCTGTACCAATATGACAATGGCAGGATTCTTCTACAACAAAGAAATATTCAGTAGCCTCGGACTTGAAGTCGCAACGACCTGGGACCAATTCGTTGCGAATCTGGAAGCAATTAAAGCAAGCGATCCAGATGTCACCCCTTGGTTCATCTTTGGTAATGAAGCTTGGCACTTAGGACATCTCGTAGAATTCATTCCTCATGGTTATATCAAACAGACCTTAGGGGCAGTGGAAGCGAAAAAAGCATTCTTAAGCAATGATACCGCCAAACTTAATTTTGGTGCGGCAGATGGATGTATGGCAGTATTTGCAGAGAAAATGCTGGAATTACAAGCCAAAGGATTGATTAATGAAGATGTATTAACTGCAACCAGTGATAACTGCGTACAGGATTTTGCGAATGGAAAAGCAGCTATGCTGAGCAACGGTATGTGGGTATTATCCAGTATCTTAGCTGCCAATCCTGACATGGCAGATAACATCGGCTTTGCACCGTATCCGGCTTATATGCCAAATTCAAAAGCAGTGGTATTATCTGCGGAAGATTCCGGATACTGCATCTCTGCTACTACAAAGTATAAAGAAGAAGCAATTGAATTCTTGAACTTCTTATTCAACGCAGAAAATCAGAAGAAATACAGTGAGCAGTCAAAGGCACCGAGCGCATTTACAGATGTCACCGCGGAGTGGGCTTCTGCAAACATTGTAACCGAAGTAAATAATGCAGTTAATACGGCAGTCAATATTGGATTCACCAATGAAAAACCGGCAGGCTTCTCCGGAGATGATGCAGGCCGTATGGTACAGGAATTATTTGCAGGGAAATATACATCGGAAGAATTTGCTGTGGCTTATGAAAAAGCCTGGACGGACGGCATGAAATAGTGAATCAATAGAAACAATAGAGGAAAGCCTGCAAAGCTGAATTGTTTTGCAGGCTTTTTCAAGAAAGAGGTAGGTTATGCATAAAACTAAAATCGGACTACATACCTTTATGGCTATTCCGGCCTTTGCTTTGTTTTCCTTGTTTTTTCTGTATCCTCTGGCCAAAGGAATCGGCATGAGCCTTACAGACTGGGATGGAATCAGCGCCGCTAAGTTTATCGGGCTTGCGAATTTCAAGGAATTCTTCCAGGATGATAGGGCAATCAATGATATAAAGACCACCTTGCTGTTTGCACTTGGCAGTGCACCACTCCTTAATATCTTCGGACTTATTTACGCCTTGCTGATGGATAGTAAATTCAAGGCAAAAGGAATTGCACGAATGATTATTTATCTGCCGGCAGTAATCAGCCCTTTAATTATGGGATATATCTGGTATCTTTTGCTGCAGCCAGGGCGGGGATTTATCTACCATGTGCTCGACAATATGGGACAAGGCGAGCTGTTTGGCAATTGGCTTGGGACTTATTCAACTTCCATGATTGTATTAGTCCTGGTAAATGTATGGCAATATGCCGGTATGACGATGGTAGTATATCTGGCAGGCCTGCAGGCAATTCCGGGAGAACTGTATGAAGCAGCTAAGATGGACGGAGCTTCTTTTAACAAGAGACTTCGCTATATTACGCTACCATTACTTACGCCGTCTATCAGAATCAATATCGTGACGAATATTATCGGATCCCTGTCGGTCTTCGATATCGTAATGTCACTTACGGCAGGCGGACCGGGGTATGCGACGGAAACATTAAGTATCTATATCATGAGAATGTGTTACGGAAGTAAAACCGGATATTCCACAGCAGTGGCAATCATCATGTTCTTCATTATCTTAATCCCTGTAATTGCAGCAATGCGGTTGACAAGAGCAAAATCAGAATACTAGGAAAGAGGTGCTTAAATTGAGAAAAGTATTAAGTTTAATCAGGTATCTGAGTATTATAGTTATCTGCTTATTATGCATCATTCCCTTTGGAGTATTGCTGATTTTATCTTTGAATACACCGAAAAGAGTGTTCTATGAGGGCAATATCTTTATTCCAGATTTCTACTTCCTGAATTACGTGGAGGGCTGGATAAAGTCCAATATTGGCAATGCGATGATTAATTCAGCGGTCATCACAATCGGATCCCTGATCTTGATCGTTGTTCTGGCATCCATGGCGGCATATACCATCGCAAGATTCAATTATAAATTCAACAAGCTGATTTTTGCTATTTTAATCAGCTGTATGATGATTCCCGGAATTATCAATACCGTTCCGTTATATACCTTGATGATTGACATCCATGCAATCAATACGTTATGGGGAATGGCCTTGGTATGTGCGACAAATGCCCTGCCACAGTCGGTCTTTGTATTCTCCGGCTATATCAGGTCCCTGCCGATTGAAATGGAGGAATCTGCAATTATTGACGGCTGTTCCTGGTATACGGCATACTGGAAAATAATTTTTCCGCTACTGAAACCGGCAATCTCCGCAATCGTCATCTTAAATGGATTTGGAATTTGGAATAATTATTCGCAGGCCGTTTTCTTCTTGCAAGACAGTAAGAAGCATAATGTTCCGCAGGCATTATCGGTATATTTTCAACAATTTGCCGGAGCAAAATGGAATCTGATGGCGGCGACAGCAGTCATCGCAATCATCCCTGTCATCATCGTATTCATGATCTTTCAGAAGAATCTTATGAAGGGGCTGACGGATGGAGCGCTGAAAGGATAAGAAAAATCAGGTTTGGAAACAAGGACAAGGAGGCAGCAATGATAATTGATATATACCCTGAGAAAGCACAGTATTTAAGTAAGGAGGAGATTAAATTAATCGTAGAATGCGAGCAGCCGACGGCAGATTACTATGAAGCAAGGCTGACAATTACACATCTGCAGGAAAAAAAAGTGGAAAGAATATATCATCTGCATGAGAGCAGCAATGAAATTACGATACCGGGCATGGATACCGACTTTGGTGGTTACGGAGTTGAAATTATGGTTTATTACGAGGCGGAACTCCTTGGAAGAGGCTATACTGCTTTTGATGTGGTATCGGAATGCAGCCGTTCCATCCGTTATGGGTTCTTAAGTGATTTCGATACTGTGGATGGAACCGAATGCGAGGATGTAAGTAATTTAAGGAAATTTCACGTCAATATGATTCAATATTATGACTGGTCCTATCGACACGACGATTTCGTCGGAAAAGAGACGATATATAAGGACATGATGGGACGTCAGGTGGATAGGGATACGGTAAAGATTAAAATTGCAGCGTGCAAAAAATATGGAATCAAATCCCTTGGATATGGGGCAGTTTATGCCGCATCAAAAGGGTTTTATGAAAAGAATAAAGAAAGTGCACTTTACACCAGCGCCGGAGAACCGCTTGTATTTATAGATACCTTCTATATTATGAATGTTTCAAGCAAAAGCAGGTGGAGAGAGCATATCATCAATGAGTATGCCAAAGCCGTGTCGGAAGTTGGCTTTGACGGAATTCATATGGATACTTATGGATTTCCTAAGACGGCATATTCCTATCATCAGCAGGAGCTGATTCAACTTGCAGAAGAATACCCTTCTCTGATTGAAGACACGAAGAAGAAATTAAATGAGCTGACACAGGAGAATCATCTTATCTTTAATAATGTCGGAAACTGGCCGGTAAGTACGGTAGTGAATACACCGCAAGATGCAGTTTATATAGAAGTATGGGAACCCTATGTCAAGTACAGCCATATTAAACAGATTATTCGGGAAGCAGCAAGAGAACGGATTGGTAATAAGCCGATTATACTGGCAGCTTACCTAGCACCGTTTCGGGAGGATACTCCGGAAAAAGCTACAAATGCTGCACTGTTACTAACAGCAGCAGTAACTGTAAACGGAGCTTACAATCTGCTGCTGGGTGAAAAGAATGCAGTCTTAACGCAGGGATATTATGTGGATCATTCCTTCTTGCAGGAGGGAGCAAGTGGAAAACTTCGTAGCTATTATGATTTTCTTGTTCAATACATGGAGCTTTTCTATGATGACAAATTAAAAGATGTCAGTATGACGCACATCGGCTGGGATAATACGGAATATCGATGTCTGACAGAACCTTGGAGTGTGGACGGGGAAGCGGAGAAGATCTGGATTACGGTCAGAGAGAAGGAATCCAGAAAATTGATCAGTTTCATTAACCTATGTGGAAATCCTGACAATGATTGGAATGCAGGGAAAGAACAGCCCGTCATCAAGGAAGACATAACGATGCAGGTTCAGATAGACAAAGAAGTCAAAGGCGTATATTTCCTGTCGCCGGATATTGATCATGGTAAATTGCAGGAGCTTTGTTATGAGAAAATAAAGTCAGACAGAGGATGGAAAATTCAGTTCACGGTGCCGAGTCTTGAAATTTGGAGCAATATCTGGGTGGATCTGAAAGAATAATGATTTAAATTAATAAAAGATACTAACTGACATACTATCGTCACATATTTTGCCTAACCTAACCTTACTAGAAAACGAGGGCAGAATATGAAAAAAAGTAAATTATGGATATGCATTTTATTGACATTTGTCATATTACAACTATCATTTGGTATGGCGAAGGCAGCGGAGACAACAGAGAGTCCATTTACAGACGATTCTTACACATATAGCAGCGAGTATAAGGATTATACCATTCTTCATGGAATTGATGTTTCAAAATATCAGGGAAAAATCGATTGGGCAAAGGTAAAAAAGGCTGGAGTTGACTTCACCTTTATCCGGTTGGGATACCGCGGGTATGGATCGGCAGGCAATATTGGCGATGACGGTTATTTCGACATTAATATGCAGGGTTCTATCAATGCAGGGGTCAGTACGGGCGTCTATTTCTTCTCACAGGCAATTACGACAAAGGAAGCGGTAGAAGAAGCTCGTTATGCGTTAGCAAGGATTGAGGACTATGATGTCACGATGCCAGTAGTAATTGACTTTGAATATGCCTATGTGAATGCAGGTACCGGAGGCCGCCTCTATAATGCGAAGCTGACAAAAGCGGAAGCGACTGCAATCTGCATGGCTTTCTGCAAAACAATTGCGGATGCCGGTTATGCACCGATGGTATATGCTAATCTTTATATGCTGACGAATAAGCTGGATGCGGCTGCCATCAGTAAAAAATATAGTATCTGGTGTGCCTATTATTCGACAGCATCTTCGATAAGCTATCCCTTCTGGCAATATTCGAGTTCAGGAAAAGTGGATGGAATTGCAACCAGAATTGATTGTGATCTGTGGTTTAAAAAGCCGGAAGAGTTGGTAATTAACACAGAAACAGTTGTAAATATGAGTTTCTCAGATAGTATTTCGACTTACCCCTATACGAATTCAGCGATTACGCCGGAGGTGACGGTAACGTCTTATCAAGCGGATTCGAAGGGAATCTTATCAGAGGCGAAGACACTGATATCGGGGAAAGATTATACGTTAACTTATAGCAATAATAGTAAGATAGGAACCGCAATGATAAAAGCAGAACTGATTGGAATAGAAGCAGATCAGACTGATTTAACGAAGACCTTTCAGATTACGACAAATGATATCGCAAAATATACTTATTCAAAAGTAGTGTCACAGCAATATACAGGGTTAGCAATCACTCCGAAGTTTACCGTCACAAATGAAGAAAGTAAACTAGCTAGTGGAACAGATTATAAAGTAACCTGTAGTAATAATAAATCAATTGGAACAGCTACTATGGTTATAACGGGACAGGGAAATTATACCGGAATAAAGAAAATCAGATTTTATATTCTTCCCAAACAGATGACATCGTTTCAGATAGCGGCCAATAGTACAAGCAGTATCAAGCTGAAATGGAGTAAGGTTACAAATGCTACCGGATATGTAATCTACAGAGCATCTTCTGCAAGTGGAACTTATACAAGAATAAAAACAATACAGTCCAACAGCATACTTGCATGGACCAATACAAGATTATCCAAGGCAGCCAAATACTATTATAGAGCGAGAGCTTATAAGACAGTAAATGGCAAGTATTATTTTGGTGCTTATGCGAAAGTGCTGACAGCAGCAACGGATTCCTCCTATGCGCAGCAGACCACGAAGACAGGCACGGTAACAGCAAGCTCTTTGACAATAAGAAAAGGGGCAGGAACAAGTTATGCAGCTATTACCGAGATCAGTAAGGGAACGTCCGTAAAAGTAATCAGCACAAGAAAAGATAGTAAGGGAAACCTTTGGTATAGAATTTACTGTAAGAAACATAATGTAACATATACCGGGTATGTATATGGTGGTTATATTAAGCTATCATAGTCTTGCAAGATCATGCCAGCCTATAGTCTTGCAAGATCATGCCAGCCTAGCAAGAACTCCAACAAGAATTCTGTTTGAAATTCATGTTGGAGTTCTTCTGGGTAGTGAGGGAGAAGCTGAACTTATCAACAAGAAGTCGGCTTCTTTTTTATCGCTACTAGGTGGGGTCTGGGAGAATAATCCTTTTTGAGACTACGTTATTAGTAATTATAGATAATAATAGAGGCTTTTACGTATTAGTTTACATAAAAATAACAAAAGGTTTACATTTAGAAGCAAGAAGATCCTTGTTATTAATTCCAAATTGTGGTATAATGACAAAAGGATTAAGAACAGAATATATCGTTCGTATCTGAGAATAGGTGAAGGAACATGAAACAAGATAGTATTATTTATGACAGGGCGAAAGAAAACCTGAGACAGTATTGGAGATTAAACGAAGAAAGCTTGAACAAAAGAGTTATTTATCAATGCTCAATGCTTGTATATTTAATCAAACAAGAGTATCAAGAAGATACCAGAAGTTTTAGCATTATGCCGGAACAATATCTGGAAGAAAAAACAAAGCTTTTTCAACTTAGGAAAAAGATAAAAAAAGGTACCGACAGCTATAAAGAAGCAATAGAAGCTTATAATGAAACACTTGAATATATTGAACTTGTAATAAGACCAAGAGTAAATATGAGAGCGATAGCGTAAGGAAGGGCGTAGGCCTTTTTTTTATGTCCAAAATTACGAAACATTATTTAAAAGCAACAGTGCCAATATAGAAAAACCACGAAAAACAAAAGATTTCACTATGCTGATTCTGAATATTGTGAAAAACCTACAGTTTTGCAATACTTTGACAGGAATAAACAATATAATCGGTAATGAAATAATCATAATACAATATAAACAAATAAAAAACAAAATTTATTATTGTAACTCAACTATTAATGTTATATAATTGAAAAAAATATTACATTTATGATAGAGGAGAAGGAAGCTATGAAAAAAGTTATTAACAAACCGGAAAACTATGTGAATGAAATGCTTGAGGGTTTATATATCGCACATAGTGATTTAATTACGTATACGAACGATGATCTTAGATGCTTGATATCTGCCAACAAAGTACCAGGAAAAGTTGGGATAGCAACAGGAGGAGGTTCTGGACATTTGCCCTTGTTTTTAGGATATGTGGGTGATGGAATGCTGGATGCCTGCTCGGTAGGAGATGTATTTCAATCGCCGAGTGCGGATCAAATATTAGCGGTCACAAAAGCAATTGATTCAGGCGCAGGAGTATTATATATATACGGTAATTACAATGGTGATATCTTCAATTTTGATATGGCGGCTGAGATGGCTGGCTTTGAAGAGAATATAAAAGTTGAGACGATTGTTGCAGGCGAAGATGTTGCATCTGCGGCACCTAGTAAAGAAGGAGAAAAGAATTTAAGGCGAGGTGTCGCAGGAATCTTTTTCGTTTTCAAATGTGCGGGAGCAGCAGCAGCCAATATGCTTCCATTAGATGAGGTGAAACGTATTGCTCAAAAAGTCTGTGATAATGTTAGAACAATGGGAGTGGCTTTAACTCCGTGTATCGTACCACGAGTTGGCAAGGCGGGATTTACCATAGAACCAGATGAAATGGAGATTGGTATGGGAATTCACGGAGAAACGGGAATTCGACGAACTAAGATAGCTCCTGCGGATGAGATAACAGATGAGATGCTGGACATCATTGTTTCGGATTTGCCTTATAAGAGAGGAGATATAGTTGCGGTATTAGTGAATGGTCTTGGTGCAACACCGCTTGATGAACAATACATTGTTACAAGACGCATTGACCAGTTCTTAAAGGAAAAAGGAATAAGAGTACATCGCTATTATGTTGGTGAATACGCAACGTCACTTGAAATGGCAGGTTTCTCTATCTCGTTATTAAAATTAGATGATGAATTGACTGGGTTTCTTGATGCCTCTGCACATACACCGTTCTTTAGACAATAAGGAAGCAAAGGAGATTGTTAAAATGGACTGTCTTTATATAAAAAGATTTTTAAAAGAATTAATGGATATTATGGCTCTAAACAAAGATTACTTAATTGAACTTGATAGTATCGTTGGCGATGGAGATTTAGGACTTACAATGGAAAGTGGATTTACTGCAGCCTATAAAGCGATAGAAGGCAAAGATGAAACAGACCTAGGGAAGCTGCTCTACATGGCAGGGAAGGCGATGGGGAAAGAGGTTCCGTCTACCATGGGAACATTGATGGCTGCTGGTTTAATGAATGCGGGAAAAGCGATTAGCGGAAAGATGAAACTTACAAACGAAGATTGTATTACGATATTTCGGAGTTATATGGAGGGCGTTCTTAACCTTGGAAAGGCTAAAGTTGGAGAAAAAACATTTTTAGATGGGATTGCTCCTGCTATAGAAGCGATGGAACAAGCAATAAGTGAAGGACAAGATCTTTATACTTCAGCATTGAAAGCGGAACAAGCAGCAAAAGAGGGTGTTATAAAGACAACAACCATGCGCGCATTACATGGCAGAGCAGCAATTCGTGGAGATGCATCAATTGTGTTGATTGATCCAGGTGCAACTGTTGCAGCCTATATATTTAGCGCTTTTGTAAAAAGTTTAAAACAAGAGTAAAGATAAAAGTTAAGAATGATGAGGGAGTTAGAACATCCGGGTTTAATCGGCGATAGCCACAAAAATTGAATATAAAACAAATACAAGAGTGAATTATGAAAAAAATATTGACTGAAGATGTACAAAAATAAAAACATCAAAGTGACAATACCGGGAGAAAAATTGAAAAAACACACAAATGAGAGCAGAAGAAAAAAAGAGACTAGAAGGAACAAGGAAAACACAATAATAAAGACCAAGAAATCAATATCATTTTTCAATAGCATTGGGGTTAAGATGATAGGTGGGTTTTTGCTGCCAATCATATTTATAATCCTGTTAGGAATTATATTATATCAAAAGTCGTCATCAGGAACGATTGAAAGCTATGAACAGACAACACAAAGCACAATCAATATGACCCAAAAATATTTTGGAGTAGTATTGAATGAAGTTTCCAACAAAGTGACGCAGATTAATACGAATAGTACGATTACAACTTATTATGGCGGGGAAATTAAAGATGATCCATACGCGGAATACGACAGCATTGATGAAATTAAAAAAACCGCAAAATCAATAGTGAAAGCAGATGCATATTTGAACGAAATTGATTTGTTTGCAGAATACGGACAAGGAATTTCCTCGGAAGGCATATTGGCGGATGGATATTATAAAGGTTTTTCTGATTCGGAAGAAGGAAGTAAGTTAATCAATTCTTTGGAGAGTGAAATATGGGTAGGCGAGCATCCGTATTTAGACGAACAATCTGGGAAAGATACCTCTACTTATGGTTTGTCCTGCATCGCTTATCTTAAAAATAATGTCTATAGTAATATTGGATTCATTGTAATGGACATAAAAAGGGATATGATTGAGACAACCTTAAAGGATATGAAATTAGATGATAGCTGTATCATAGGCTTTATTACTGCAGATAATAAAGAAGTATTGGTTGGACCGGATGCAGATAGCTTCTCCTTTGCTAAACAGAAGTTTTATCAAGAGAGTATAAAGAAGAAGGCAGAGGATGGTGAAACAGTAGAAGGAATTAAGTCGGTCAAGTATGATGGAGAAAATTATCGCTATATTTATTCTTTGAATGGTGTTGGAGGAGTTTCAATTTGTGCACTTGTTCCTGAAGCAGCTATCCTAAAACAGGCAGATCAAATGAAGAAAGTAACTATGATTATTGTAATCTTGGCATGTTTGGCTGCTGGATTTATTGGAACTTTCTTGACAAATGACATAACGAAGATAATAAATAAAACAAATAACTTTCTAAAAAATGCATCCGAGGGTGATTTGACAGTGACGCTCAAGGTTACAAGAAAAGATGAATTTAGTCTCTTATCAAAAGGGATTATTAATATGATTAACAGCGTGAAAAATTTAATCGGCAAGATGGCGCTCGTGAGCTCAAAAGTTGCTTCAACCTCAGAAAATGTCGTGAGAAGTGTAGAGATTTTACTGACAGCGACGAAAAACATTACAAGTTCTGTTAGCGATATAAGCAATGGAGTTGTTCAGCAGGCGCAAGACGCAGAGAATTGCTTGATTAAAATGGAAGGTCTGTCAAATCAAATTAATAAAATACAAGAAAATACGAATAAAATAGAAAAAACAACGGTGTTGGCAAAAGAAACCGTGGGGCAAGGGATTGTTATGATGGATGATCTCAACAAAAAAGCGATGGATACCTATGATATTACTCAAAATATTATCGTTGATATTCAAAGCCTTGAGAATCAATCCGTATCAATAAGCAAGTTTGTAACTGTGATCAATGGCATATCAGAACAAACAAATCTACTTGCACTAAATGCGTCCATAGAGGCTGCAAGAGCAGGAGAATCAGGCAAAGGATTTTCGGTTGTTGCAGACGAGATTAGAAAACTTGCAAAACAGTCGAACGATGCAAGTGATGAAGTAGCTGATATTATTAAAAAAATTCAGTATCAAACAAAGAAAACAGTGGGAACAGCGAAAGAGGCAGGAGTTATTGTAGAGTCACAGAAGAGTGCCTTAGTAAGTACGGTGGAAGCTTTTTATTCTATTGATAGGCAGGTTTTAGACTTAACAGAGGATTTGGTTGTTATTATAGAAAGAATTAGTGATATTGAAGCTGCGAAGAATGATACATTAAGTGCGATTGAGAGCATTTCGGCTATTTCGGAAGAAACAGCAGCAGCTACCCAGGAATTATCAGCTACAACGACCGAACAATTAAATGCGGTTGAAACTTTAAATATGGCAGCAATCAATTTGCAGGAAAATGCCGGAGATTTAAAAGACTCAATTAAAGTCTTTAAAATATAAAGTAATCAGTGGTATGGTGAAAAATAAATGCACGGTTGCGCGACAATTTAGAGCATGCGTCTATCCTGCCTTAAGTAGCAGATAATAAGCGGCAGTGGTTGAAGACTATAGTGTTAAACCTAACAACACACACAAAACAAATAAAAACAAATAAAAAACAAAGAAAAATATGGGTTTTCTTTAAACCGGATATGTCTAAAAAGATAGAATTAAAGACAAATAAAGAATCTGAAAAGATTTTTGATATACAATATGCACAATAAATTGATACTGTATTAGTATAAAATGCAAAAAAATATAAACTTTGTAATATAAATGTTGTAAAATCTTTGTATTAGTGGTAATATTAAATCATATCAAAGAACATACAACATATACAAAACCAATACCATAAAAACATGGTATAAAACCAAATCACAGTATTAGAAGGAGACATTTTATGAAAAAAGTTTTAGCGTTATTATTAGTAGCCGTAATGACAATGTCATTGGCTGCTTGCGGAAGCAAAACAACAGGCAGCACAACAAAAGATGCTGCAGCAACAGACGTAACTGAAGCAGCAACAGAAGTAACAACGGCAGTAACAGAGGGAGCTACCACAGAGGATTCTTATGCTGGGCTACTTAAAGGAAAGAAAGTTGCAGTTGTACGTAACTTAGCAGCTGGTGACCACACACAACAGTTCCTAGATGGTTGCGTATCAGAAGGTGAAGCATTTGGACTTACAGTTGATACTTATGTAACTGATGGTGATGATGCCAAAACTCAAGAAGTTGTTGCACAATGTATTTCAAAAGGATATGATGGAATTATTCTTTCTCATGGTCAATTATCCTATACATATGATATGTTAAAACCTGCCAGAGATGCTGGAATTGAAGTAGTAACCTTCGATAGCATGCCTTTCAAAGATGGTGATGCTAACAGCGATTTATTAGAAGGTGTTACCTCAACAGCTCAAGATGATCAAGCATTAGCTGAACTATCACTTGGCTTTATGATGAAAGAATTTGAAGCAGCTGGTGGAACATATCCTATGAAAGTTCTTAAAACTTTTATGGGACCTGGAATACCTCCGTTAGACAGACGTAATGTATATTACACTCAACTTGAAAAAGAAGGAAAAATTGAGACAGTTGAAACAATCGCTCCATCAGACCCAGCAAATGCTCGTGGTGATATGACTACAAAGGCATCCGCTATTCTTCCTAAATATGCAGTTGGTTCAGTAGACGCTATTTGGGGATGCTATGATGAGTTAGCAAAGGGCGTTTTACAGGCATTAAACGATGCTGGACGTACTGATATCCCGATGTATACAATTGATATTTCAAATGATGATATCCAATTGATGCTTGCTAATTCAAGTGTTTGGAAATCAACCGCAGCTGTTGATCCTAAATTAATCGGTATCGTTGATATGAGATTATTGGTTATGAAATTTGTCGGAGTAGAAACTCCTGAATATTTCAATCTTTCAGCAAACAACGTTGAAACAACTCAATTAAGTACTGATATCAGCATGACAAATCTTGGTACTGCAATTGACGGATGGGGCGATGCTACCGGTGAAGATTCCTTTAACCTTGATTGGATGCAAGCAATTAAAGATCAAAACTAATACAATAACTAATAGTAAAAAGATTAACCTATGGATAGGATGAAGCAAAATGAATGAATTTAAGTTGGAGATGAAAGATATATCAATTGAATTCCCGGGAGTTAAAGCTCTTAGCAATGTAGACTTTAGTTTATCAGGTGGAACAATTCATGCGCTTATCGGTGCAAATGGTGCTGGTAAATCAACCTTAATGAAGGTTCTGGCTGGCGCAAATACACACTATACAGGAGAAATATTTGTTGATGGGGAACCGGTTGAAATCCGGTCCCCCAAAAACGCTAAAGCTCTTGGCATTGAAATTGTATACCAAGAGGTTGATACGGCATTGATTCCATATTTAACAGTTGCAGAAAACGTTATGTTTAATGTACTTGTAAATAACATGGGGAACAAGCAATTTGTTGATTGGAAATCAATTCGTAAAACAGCGAAAGAAACCCTGAAGAAGTTAAATGTGGATTTGGATGTCAATCAAGTTGTTTCAGAGTTGACACTTGCAGAGAAGCAGATGGTTCTAATTGCGAGATGTGTAGTAGAAAAGTGCCGTCTTTTAATTTTAGATGAGCCTACAGCACCTTTGTCTAATTCGGAAACGAAGGAATTGTTCGGTATCGTTCGTGAGTTGGCAAAAGAGGGAGTTGGGATTGTTTTTATATCCCATAGATTAAATGAATTATTTGATATCTGTGAAACTATAACAGTTATGAGGGATGGTAGCGTGGTAACCAATATGCCTATTACTCCTGACTTAAAGATTACGGACATAGTTGAGTTAATGCTTGGACGTAAAATGGATGATAATTATATTAAAAAAACGGCTAAAATTGGTGCACCACTTTTGGAAGTGGAAGGACTTAATGAAGCTGAAGGTAGAGTAAAGAACATTAATATGTCTGTAAAGCGTGGCGAAATCGTTGGTGTAGCAGGACTAGTCGGAGCAGGAAAAACGGAACTTTGTAAAACCCTGTTTGCAGCTTTTAGACATAACAGTGGTACAATTAAAATGAATGGACAAGAAATTAAATATAAAAATCCTTGTGCAGCTGTTAAAAAAGGATTTGCATTAGTGCCAGAAGAAAGACGTAAGGAAGGGGTACTAATTACCGATCCGGTATACGCAAATATAAGTGTGGCAGCGATGAAGAAATATACAGGTCTGCTTTCTGTAGTTAATAAAACGAAAGAAAAGAAAGACGCTTGTCAGATGATAAATGATCTTGGTATTAAAACCCCGTCAGAATGTCAGGAAGTTGCACTCCTATCTGGTGGTAATCAACAGAAAGTTGTACTTGCTAAATGGTTGAATTCAGAATCTGAAGTATATATTTTTGATGAACCAACCAAAGGTATTGATGTTGGTGCAAAGCGAGATATGTATGAACTGATTGAACGTCTTGCAGCTCAAGGAAAAGGTATCATTTATGCTACCTGTGAGTTTCAAGAAATATTAACGATAACTGATCGAGTTTATGTAATGTATGATGGTGAAATTGTAAAAGAATTAAATGCAGCAGACACCAATGAAAAAGAATTGCTTTATTTTTCTACAGGAGGAAATTGAGATGAGTGAAAAAGTAGCGACTATAAAAAAGAGCGCTGGTACGAAAGTAATTATGAATTTTATTCAAAAGTGGGGTACCATACTTACTATATTGATCTTGTTCATAATATTTACTGTGGGAAACTGGAATCCGGAGACGAACACAAGTATATTCTTGACTACCAATAACATGATAACTATTCTCAGAAGTATCTCCATTACCGCAATTATTGCGATTGGTTTGACGTTTTCATTGGCTGTAAATGGTATGGATTTATCCATTGGAGCAAATGCCAATTTTGCTGATTTTCTAGTTATGACGATGTTTGTTTGGTATAATTTGAGTATTGGCGTATCAATCTTATTAACGATTATAATTTGTATGAGTGTAGCATTAATCAACAGTATTTTAATTGTAAAATTGAAAATACCTGATATGGTAGCGGCTTTAGCGGTAATGTTTATGGTCCAAGGCGTTGCAATGACCTATTCCAATGGTGGAGCAATCACAGAACGTATGACAAGAAGTAATGGTGACGTTGCATCAGGATTAGTACCAAGCGCATTTAGAGCTTTTGGTAAAGAGCCTTGGTTAATTATTGTTATGTTGCTAGTAGTACTATTTGCTCACTTCTTCTTAAACTATACAAAGCATGGCAGATATATGTATGCGGTTGGAGGCAATCCGGAAGCAGCAAGATTATCAGGAATACCAGTGAACAAATATAAGATTTTAGCTTATTTTTTATCTGCAGCATTTGCAGCTTTAGGTGGTGTATTTATTGCAGCTCGTGTTGGTACGGCGCAGGTAAATGCGGGTTCCTCTTATTTAATGCCTTCGGTAGCAGCAGCATATATTGGTTTCTCTGTAGCGGGTGCCGGAAAAGCGAATGCTTTAGGAACTTTGGCAGGAGCTGTATTAGTGGGTATGCTAGAAAATGGTCTAATTATGATGTCTGTACCATATTATGTTATGGATATTGTTAAGGGCGGTGTACTAGCAGTTGCATTAGCACTTACCTATTACAACAGCAAGAAAAAATAAAGGCGGAATACAAAATATACAGGTTGAGAAAGGTGAGCATATATGTCGCGATTTGATACTTATTTTTTAATGAAAACAGAAGATGTGGAAGAATATGTTCGAGAAAGGATACCATTTTTTACAGCCAATGCTAAATTAGAAAGCAAGGAAATTGGAGATGGTAATCTAAATTATGTATTTAGAATAGTTGATACAGAGACAGGAAAATCAATTATTGTTAAGCAGGCAGGTGAAGTAACAAGAATTTCAGCTGATATGAAACTTTCTACTGATAGAGGTAGAATAGAAGCAAACATATTAAAAATTCAGGGCAAGTATGCACCAGGCCTTGTTCCGGATATTTATCTCTATGACGATGTGATGTGCGCTATGCTGATGGAAGATATGGTTGGCCATACAATGATGCGAACGGGATTAATGAGACATGAGACGTATCCTAGATTTGCAGAAGATATCTCAACTTTTTTAGTTAATTCATTGCTTTTATCAACGGATGTTGTAATGGATCATAAAGAAAAGAAAGAATATGTAAAGAACTTCATTAACCCTGATCTTTGCGAAATCAGTGAGGATTTAGTTTTTAGCGAACCCTTTATGGATTATAACCATCGTAACAATGTATTTGCACCAAATGCAGATTTTGTTAAGAAAGAGTTATATGAAGACAAAAGTCTTCAACTAGAAGCTGCAAAATTAAAATTTGCTTTTATGAATAATGCACAAGCGTTAGTGCATGGTGATTTACATACCGGTTCTATTTTTATTAATCAGGAGCACACATTTATATTTGATCCTGAATTTGCATTTTATGGACCTATGGGATATGACATAGGAAACGTAATCGCAAATATGTTCTTTGCTTGGTGCAATGGAGATGCAACAATAGAAGACGCTGATCAAAGAACAAAGTTCTGTGGGTGGGTTATTGATACAATCGTTGAGATTGTTGATAAATTCATTTCGAAATTCAAAGCTTCTTTTCAAGAAAATGCGACAGAACGTCTTGCTAAAACAGAAGGGTTCTTGGAGTGGTATCTTGGCAGTATATTAGCAGATTCTGCAGCGATTGCAGGCTTGGAGTCAATTAGACGTACGGTTGGAATGGCAAATGTAAAAGATATTACAACCATTTCAGATGATGCTAAACGAGCTAGAGCAGAGAAAATCGTAATTACTTTAGCAAAAAAATATATTATGAATCGAGATAGCTTTTTATGTGGTGCAGATTACAAAAAAGCAATCGAAGATGTAATTAAGAAATTTATTTAAGGATGTTGAAATAGAAAGGAAAAAAAGAATATGACCACCAAAAAGTCGATTTTAGACTATGAAACAGTAGCTTTGGATGATGAGAATAGTGCGTTAGTCATTATTGACCAAACACAACTTCCTTATAATACTGAAATTCTTAGATTAACAGAGCAAAAAGAAATTTGGAACGCAATTTATTTACTTCAGGTTAGAGGTGCACCGGCAATAGGCGTGGCTGCAGCAATAGGCATTTACCTTGCTGCGAAAGAGATTCAAGCGGATACGTATGAAGATTTTTACAGTCAATTCATCAAAGCAAAAGATTATTTAGCTTCTTCTCGTCCTACTGCTGTTAATTTGTTTTGGGCATTAAATCGTATGGATAGTGTTGCGCAAAGTAACTCAGATAAAACCGTGGAAGAACTTAAGGATATTTTACATAAAGAAGCAGTTGCAATTAAAGAAGAAGATATTTGGGTGTGCAAACAAATAGGCGAATTTGGTCTGTCGGTTGTGAAACCGGGTGATGGTCTTTTGACACACTGTAATGCAGGGCAGTTAGCGACTGTAAAATATGGTACGGCAACAGCACCTATGTATCTTGGACAAGAAAGAGGCTATGATTTTAGAGTTTTTGCTGATGAGACAAGACCTCTTCTGCAAGGCGCAAGACTTACCGCCTTCGAATTACACGAAGCAGGAATTGATGTAACCTTAATCTGTGATAATATGTCAGCGACGGTGATGAAAAATGGTTGGATCAATGCGGTTTTTGTTGGTTGCGACCGTGTAGCGGCAAATGGTGATACTGCAAATAAAATTGGAACTTCAGTAGTAGCGATAGTCGCTAAACGATATAATGTACCAGTTTATATATGTGCACCGACTTCTACGATTGACTTGAATACAAAAACAGGCGCAGATATTCATATTGAGCAAAGACCTGCAGAGGAAGTTACTGAGATGTGGTATAAAGAACGGATGGCTCCTGATGGAGTTAAGGTTTTTAATCCATGTTTTGATGTAACGGATAATGATTTGATTGCAGGAATAATAACCGAATATGGTATAGCAAAAGCACCTTATGAAACCTCATTAAAAGAGATCTTTGAGAAAAAAGAGGCAGCGAAAACTAGCAAATAGTCATGAAATATGATGATTCAGCTAAACCAAAAGTCGAGATTTTAAATAAATGAAGTATAAAAAGAGAGGAACGGTTAACCGTTCCTCCCTTTTTATGCAACTTGCAGTATCTTGATTTTGAATATGATTTATTGCTTACATTCGTAATAAGTTACTTTGTTCTCCGCTAAGAATGTAATCCATTCTTGATCTAAATGCTTATCGGTAACAATGCCATCGATATCGCTAAAATTACAGATACTTAGGAAGGAGGTTTTGTCAAACTTTGAATAATCAGCTACGACATAAACACTGTTGCTGCGAGTCATAAGCTTTTGCCTGATTTCTGACATTGCTTCATTGGAATCTGTTATTCCGTGGTCCATAGAGAGGGAACGACAAGACATAAAAGTTTTATCAACATAATAGCTTTCCAATGTTTGAAGAGCACATCTTCCAATAAAGGACATATTGCTGGAATTGAATTGACCACCGATCGAAATAAGATGAATGTCAGGACAGTCAGAAAGAAGATTTATGACTTTTAATGAATTGGTTAATATAGTGAGGCGCATGCTGCGTACTGCTTTTGCGATAAATAATGCAGTGGTAGAGGCATCTAGAAAGATAGAATCTCCATTATGTATAATTTCAGTACACTTCTCTGCGATTAGTTGCTTGCTTTGGGTATAAGCTGTTTCGCGAATGGAAAGATCTACCTCGTTTTGCACCCCGTCTTGGATAAAGGCGCCTCCATAGGTCCGAATTAAAAAGCCTTCATCTTCTAATGCTTTCAAATCCCGGCGTATGGTCTCTTCTGTTACAGTGAAAACAGTTGCAAGTTCAGATACTATGATACTTTTCTTCTCTAAAATAATGTCTTTTATTTTGGCCTTTCTGGTTACAGCAAGCATTTATAATTCTCCTTTATGCGTTTTATTGTTGTTAATTGTGGTTTTTAAAACACATATTACAAAAAACAGCACTATATCAACATATAATATTTTATTAATTATCACATATTTATTATAATTTGTAAAGAAATATTGGAAAATAAAAAATAAACAATGAGAAACAAAAATAAAACAAAAAATGAAACACACAATACATTGACAAACCAACATAAATATAGTACAATTCATGTATAAACAATAAAAAGTAGTAAAGTAGGTGATTAAAAAATGATGACAATTCATGGTGTTAAATATCCTTCCGATTTTGAAGCTAAAAAAGCAATTATAGAAGTGGGGAAAAGGATGTATAATAAAGGCTTTGTTGCTGCAAATGATGGAAATATCAGCTGCAAAGTTGGACCAAATGCTATATGGACAACACCCACAGGTGTGTCGAAAGGTTTTATGACGCTAGATATGTTAGTTAAAATGGACATGAGCGGAAAAGTACTTGCAGGAAGCTATAAACCATCCTCGGAAGTAAAGATGCATCTTAGAGTATATCATGAAAATCCTGAGGCAATGGCAGTAACTCATGCACATCCGCCAGTGGCAACTTCTTTTGCTATTGCAGGAATCAGCTTAGATAAAGCAATCCTTCCAGAAGCAGTTGTTCAATTAGGATCAGTACCAATTGCTCATTATGCTACCCCTGGTTCGCAAGATGTGCCAGATTCGATAGCACCTTTCTGCAAAACTCATAATGGAGTGCTTTTAGCAAACCATGGGGCTCTAAGTTGGGGTAAAGATGTAATTGAAGCTTATTACCGATTAGAGTCAATTGAATATTACGCAACCATTTTGATGTATACAGGAAAAATCATAGGAAAGCAAAATGAACTTTCTTGCCAGCAAGTAGACGATCTTCTGAATATTAGAAAAGATCTTGGCATTAATAGCGGGGGTGTTCCAACTTGTGCAATAAATGCTAGTAATAACCATGATGTATTAACTTCTGATTCGATGCGACCTAATGCAGTGTCTGCAAATGATGGTAAACAATTATCAGGAGTTACACCACTGATTCATCCCCAAAGTATTAAGGAACCAGAAAATTTGGGATGCGGTTGTGGAGGAACACTGATTATGGCAGCTCAAAAAATTAGCAATAAAGAGCAAAGTAAGGAAGAAATTATCGCTGAGGTGGTTCGACGTGTCACTGAGCAAATAAACATTGATTCTAGGAGGTAAGCAAAATGGAATTTGGAACAAAAGAAATAAGTATGATTGTTGATCAAGTACTCAAAAATCTCGAGTTAAATAATCCTACATTTTCGGCAGGTGCAACCTCTCCCCTTTCCTATAATAATGAAAATTATGGTGTATTCGAAAACATAGAAGATGCCATTAATGCTGCATATGAGGCACAAAAGATATATGTAGAAAAATATCAGGTAAAAGATAGGAAACGATTAATTGAAGCAATCCGAAAAGTAATGAGAGAAAATGTTGAGACATTAGCAAAGATGGTTTGCGAAGAAAGTAAAATGGGCCGGTATGAAGATAAGATTCAAAAACATCTTGCAGTGATTGATAACACTCCAGGTCCAGAATGCTTAACAACAGAGGCAATCTCTGGTGACAGCGGATTGATGCTTGAGGAGTATGCACCGTTTGGATTAATAGGTGCGATCACACCTGTAACAAATCCAACAGAGACAATTATTAATAATACAATCAGCATGCTTTCCGGTGGTAACACGGTTGTATTCAATGTGCATCCAGGAGCCAAGAAAGTATGTGCTTTTTGTCTGCAGTTGATTAATAAGACAATTATCGACAACGACGGACCTGCTAATTTGATTACGATGGTGAAGGAACCAACAATGGAAACAGTTAATGCATTAACGGCAAGTCCCAAAATTCGTATTATGGTTGGAACGGGTGGAATGCCTATGGTTAATGCGCTCCTACGCTCAGGAAAAAAGACGATTGGAGCAGGAGCAGGTAACCCTCCAGTTATTGTGGATGAAACTGCTGATATCAAAAAAGCCGCTAAAGATATTTTTTATGGGGCATCCTTTGATAACAACTTATTGTGCCTCGCTGAAAAAGAAGTGTTTGTGATAGAAGAGGTGGCCAATGACTTTATCTATAATATGGTTGAGGAAGGTGCTTTTTTATTAAACACGAATCAGCTGGAAGAAATTTTGAAGCTTGTATTTATCTTTGATGGCGAATACAAAGTGAACAAGAAATGGGTTGGACAGGATGCTGGGAAAATGCTTGACGCTATTGGCATTACCGGAAAATCGAATACAAGACTATTAATATGTGATGTAGCACCAAATCACCCATTTGTATTAGAAGAACAGCTGATGCCGGTGCTTCCAATTGTTCGTTGCAGAAATTTAGACGATGCAATCAAATATGCACTTATTGCGGAGTCAGGAAATAGACATACCGCTTCCATGTTTTCGAAAAATATCGATAACATGACACGGTTTGCTAGAAAAATTGAAACAACAATTTTTGTTAAAAATGGATGTACTTTAAAAGGAGTAGGAATCGGAGGAGAAGGTCATGCAACTATGACCATTGCTGGTCCTACAGGAGAAGGAATTACCTGTGCAAAGAGTTTTACAAGGCGCAGGAGATGTATGCTAGCGGATGGAGGCCTTCGCGTTATTTAAGGAGGGGAGTTGAAATGGCAATTGGATTTTTAGAATGTGCAGGATATGGTGCGTTATTATATGCAATGGATAAGGCATGTAAAGCTACCGATATCAAAATTCTGGGTATTGATACCATTAACCCTAAAGATACGAACTCATTTATTCCATTAACAGCACAAGTTAAATTTGAAGGAAGCATTTCTGATGTAAAAGTCGCAGTTGAAGTTGCAAAGGAAGCCGCCCTTAGGTTTAATGATGAAAAAGATATCATAACGGCAGTAATAGATTTACCATATGCTGGAGTTGATCAATTAGCAAGAATATCAAAAGTTAAGTTTAATACGCAATCGAAACTATCAACATGAAAGAATATTGGAGGATAAAATTATGTCAGCAATCGGTATGATTGAAACAAGAGGATTAACAGCATCCATCGAAGCAGCAGATGCTATGCTTAAGGCAGCGGATGTAGAATTAGTAGGAACAGAAAAGATAGGTTCTGGATTAGTAACGGTTATTATCAAGGGTGAAGTTGGCGCAGTAAAAGCAGCAACCGAATCAGGACAAGAAGCAGCTTCAAGATTCGGTGAAGTAGTTGCAGTTCATGTAATACCAAGACCACATAACGATATTATTAAAATCCTTCCTGGAATTAAGTAATAAAGGCTGTGAGCAATATGAAAATGAATGCAATAGGAATCATTGAAGTGAATTTTTTTACTAATTCAATCGTTGTTTTAGACGCGATGATGAAAGCAGCTGATATAGAAATTGTTAGTTGTCATAAAACGTTAGGCGGCAGAATGGTACATAGTATAGTGGCAGGTGAGACCTCATCTGTCAATGAAGCGATTGAAGCAGCAAATGCAGCAAAAGATATTGTTGGTGAAGCTAATGTGAAGGTTGCATTTGTAATTAACAACCCACATCCGGAAATAATAAAACTTCTTAATTTAATTTGTTAATAGAAAGGTGGAACACAAAATGGCAGTAGACAATACAGAAACAAAAGCAGTAGTAAAAGCAAATAGAACAGGAATGCAAGCATTAGGAATGATAGAAACAAGAGGCTTGATTGCAGCAATAGAAGCAGCAGATACGATGTTAAAAGCAGCAGATGTTGAACTTGTTGGAACAGAGAAGATTGGTTCAGGATTAGTAACAGTTATGGTTCAAGGAGATGTAGGTGCCGTTAAGGCAGCAACAGAAGCTGGACAAGAAGCTGCATCAAGACTTGGCGAATTGGTAGCAGTACATGTAATACCAAGACCACACACCGGTGTTGGATCGATACTTCCTAATATCAAATAATTAATGTGTGGTATTACTTAGGAAAGAATTAAGAAGAGGTTACGAATATGAGCTATAATATAGAACTGGTAGAGCAAGTTACAAGGCTGGTAATTCAAAACCTAGAAAAATTCTGTGCACCGAAAACAGATGTACCAGTGAGCATCTCTGCAAGGCATTTACATTTGGAAAGAAATCATGTTGAGATATTGTTTGGTAAAGGGTATCATCTGACACCGTTGAAACCATTAAGCCAACCTGGACAATTTGCTGCAACGGAAACAGTAGATTTGATTGGACCCAAAGGGATGATTTCGAAAGTAAGGATTCTTGGACCGGAGCGCCCTCATACTCAGGTGGAAGTGGCGATGACAGATGCAAGAAGTATTGGATTGAAACCGCCGGTAAGAACCTCAGGGGATACGAAGGGATCATTAGGAATTACAATTCGTGGTCCGCAAGGTGAAATCACCATTTTAGAAGGTGTTATTATTACGGACAGGCATATACATATGACACCGGAAGATGCAAGAAACTTTAATGTTCAGGATGGACAGAAGGTTAATCTGTTAGTCCATGGCGACAAGGGTGGTATTTTGCACAATGTAAGTATACGCGTTAGCAATAAATATTCCTTAGACTGTCATATCGATACAGATGATGCAAATGCCTTTCAAATCCAACCAGGACAAATAGTGTCAATAATCAGTGATAAACAGAAATAGCAGAGAAGGTGAGCAGTATGATTTTAGGTACAGTAAAGGGTACAATCGTTTCTACACGAAAATGTAGTAATCTTGTTGGTTATAGATTGCTTTTGATTGAACCATATTATGGAAACAAAGCAGAGATTTTTGTGGCAGCTGATTCCCTTGGTGCGGGAGTTGGAGAGTTAGTATTAGTAACTACAGATAACACAACGCAGTATGCATTAGAAAGGTCTGCACCGATTGATGCTCTTGTAGTTGGAATCGTAGATGCGCCACCTCAAGTATAGAACTGACATAAAATAAACAGGGCTGACTTTATCATAAGGGCAGCCCTTTGTATTAAGAATTAAAGAAATTATTAATGATAATGAAGGTTCTTGATAAACGAACAGTTTTATTGGGTTCTGCCTGTTCGCGATAGAAAGGAAAGAAAATCTTATGAGCGATACAGTAATAAAGGTATTAGCCGTGGCAGATCCTGCCGTGGCAGTATATGTTGATAAACGACTAAATCTTTTAGAACAGTTTAGTGAGGAGGTTCAATTTGATGTAGTACCTTGGGCAGAGTATTATGAAACAATGTTGAAGGTATTTGACGGGAGAGCTGATTATGATGTAATCATGATTGCGGGACATTTATGGATGAGTGATTTTGTCAATAAAGGCTATCTAGAACCGATTGAATTTGAAGAAGAAGATATTTTACCTGTAATTGCACAGGAAATGAAATATAAAAATAAAAATTATTTATCACCGTCTTTTTGTGATGGACATATGATTGTTTATCGTAAAAGTATTCTTGAAAAAAAGATTGGTAAAATTTTTAATAATGTAATATCTGCAGAGGAATATTTTAGAACGGCAGCTAAAATTGGTTGCAACAAGGAAATGACTGCAGTTGCGATGAAGGCACATCCGTCTGAAATATTTACAGATGCAATACCCTTTCTACGAATGGGTGGTCAAGAGGTTTATGATCCAAATACCTTAGAGGCAATATGTGATAATCCAGGAGTAATAAATGGATTGGAACGATATTGTGAGTTAAGAAAATATGCAGCACTAGATACAGATACCTTTGGAAATGAACAGATAGCACAAGTAATACAGATGAAGAAGAGCGCAATGGCAGTAACGTGGAGCGGACAAATTGGAGCGATATATAATGAGAAATGTCTAGAACAAAACGATTTAGGCTTCGCAACCTTTGACACAGCATGGAATGTTACCTGGTCTTTCGCAATTAGTGCAAACAGCAAAAACAAAGAAAAAGCGAATGAATTATTACGGTTTTTACGCTCACCCCGTATCGATAAAATCGCTGGAGCATGCAGCGGAGCACCTGTACGGAAGCAAAGTTACAATGAGGGTATGGAACAATATCCTTGGTATGCCTGCCAACTTCAAATGATCGAAAAAGCAAAACCAATTCCCAATATTAAATCCGCTGGTAGTAAAAACAGCATACTATATGACGAAATTACCATGGCCTTTGCAGGTAAAAAATCATCGGCTAAGGCAATGAAAGATGCGCAACAAAGAATCAATAGGATGGAATGAGGTCAATTATGAGAGTGATTATTATTGGTGGAGTAGCAGCAGGTATGTCAGCAGCTTCCAAAATTGCCAGAATGGACAGAACAGCAGAAGTTGTTGTCTATGAAAAAGGTGGGTTCCTTTCCTATGGCGCTTGCGGGCTTCCTTATTATGTAGGCGGTTTTAACGATGATTATCGTCGTATGATAGCGCGTACGCAGGAACAGTTTTCGAAAACAGGAATTATAACGAATTTATATCATGAAGTAGTGAAAGTGGATACAGAAAAGAAACAGGTATTTGTTAAAGATTTAAAAAACGGAACGATGTTTATTGATAAATACGATAAACTTATGGTTGCTACCGGAGCAACAGCAATTGTGCCACCGTTTCCTGGTGTAAACCTGATGGGTGTTCATGTTTTAAAAACGTTAGAGGATGGGATTTTCTTAAAGGATTATGCGGCAACACCAAGTATTAAAAAGGTGACGATAGTCGGTGGTGGATACATAGGTATTGAATGCGCAGAAGCCTTCTTAAATATTGGAAAAGAAGTACGTTTAATAGAAGCAGCGGATCGGATTTTGACTCCTTTTGATGAAGAATTAACTTGTTTAGCCACAGAAGAATTAAACAGACATGGCGTAAAAATACATTTAGGCGAAAAGGTGAAAGCATTTCATGGAACGACTTCGGTAAGTCAAATTGAAACGGATAAAGGAATCTATGATACAGATTTAGTGATTATAGCGATTGGTATTCGTCCAAATACAGCATTTATGAAGGAAACAGGTATTCGTATGGCGAAAAATGGGGCCATATTAGTAGACAGAGAACTCAGAACTTCAATTGAGGATATATATTCGGCTGGCGATTGCATCCTTGTTTACAATGAGGCAATGGAGGAAGACAGCTTTTTAGCACTTGGAACAGTTGCAAATAAATGTGGACGAATAGCTGGAGCAAACATAGCAGGAGAACATCAAAAATTTATCGGTGCCTTGGGTTCTGCCGCAATAAAGGTATGTAATATTGAACTTGGCCGGACTGGTCTTGGTGAAGGCGAGGCAAAACGTTTACAGAAAAGATATAAAGCAATCGTTGTACAGGCAAATGATCACCCAGCTTATTATCCGAATCCAACTCCAATTACAATTAAATTAATATATGAAGAAGGAACAAGGAAGATACTAGGTGCGCAAGCCTGTGGTGAAAAAGGCGCTGTGATGAGAATTGATGTATTTGCAGTTGCGATACATGCCGGTATGACTACAGACGAATTGGGAATGACAGATCTTGTCTACGCACCACCTTTCGCAGGAGTTTGGGATGCGATTCAAATAGCCTGTAATATAGCAAAATAATTAGATGAAAGGAGAAATAATGAGCAAGTTAATGTCACTCACACAAGCGGTGGAATTAATTCATGATAATGATATCGTTGGAATAGGCGGTAATGTTTTACACCGTGCACCTATGGCATTGGTTCGAGAGATAGCACGACAAAAAAAGAAAGCATTGCATCTTATTAAGACAGCGGGTGCTATGGACGTTGATTTATTATGTTTGGCAGAATGCGTCAGTAGTGTTGACGCGGGATTCATAAGTTATGAGACGGAATATTCACTTGCCGGACATTACAGAAAAGCAGTGCAAAGTGGATTGGTCAAAGGAAATGAACATGCCTGTTATACGGTAATCTCGTCTCTTCGCGCAGCAAGTGCAGGGATTCCTTTTATGCCGGTCAGAGGATTACAGATTAGTGACTTAATTGATGCGAATGACTACTTTACCAGGATACAAGATCCTTTTTCGAACGAAATGATAACGGTAGTTAAGGCAATTAGGCCGGATGTTGTGATTTTACATGTGCAAGAGGCGGATATCAATGGTAATGCAAGAATTGTTGGACCTAAATTCGAGGATGTCCTGTTCTCTAGAGCCGGTAAGAAAATAATTATCTCTGCTGAGGCGATTGTACCGGAAACTAGATTTGCATACTCACAGGATAAAGCAGATATTCCGCATTTCCTGGTGGAGGCTGTAGTTCACGCTCCGAAAGGAGCAGCACCATGTTCCTGTGCATCCAAGTATAATATTGACCGCAGCAGTTTAAATGAGTTCAAAGCAATTAAAGATAAAGATGGATTAGATGAATATCTTGAAAAATATAAAGTGGATGATTATCGAGGATAAGGAGGAAACGAAATGACTTATTTAGCGCCGGGTAAGAATAACGATAGTAAGGTAGAAATAGCAGATATTATGATTTGTGCAATGTCACGTTTGATACATAATAAAGAAAAAGTATTTCATGGTGTTTCTTCACATATGCCTATGATTGCCTTGATGTTGGCGAAATCCCTTAGTGCTCCGAATGCAGTACATTTAAATATTCCGGGGGGAGTGGATCCCAAACCGCGAGCTCTACAAAAGTATACAAGTGCGGGAGCAGAATTATTAGAAAATTGCGTTGCTGAATTCCCTTTGGCGGAGGTGTTTGACCTTGCGATGAGAGGAGAACTCGACGTTGCCTTTTTAAGCGGTATTCAGTTTGACGTTCATGGCAATGTGAATGCATCTGTCATTGGCGATTACCATAAACCTAAGGTTCGCATGCCAGGAGGAGCAGGAAGTGCAGTGCTAATTCCTACCGCAAAGAGAGCAATTATTTGGCGTACGAAACATGATACAAGAACTTTTGTCGAAAAAGTTGATTTTGTTACAACAAGAGGGAATATTGACCGGATTGTAACACCCTTGTGTGTATTTAAATTTGTTAATGGAGAGCTTGTACTAGATACCATTCATCCGACTTCTAGCTTAGAGGAAGTGATAGCTAACACAGGTTTTAAAATAAAATATGACGAATTAGCTATGACCCCATTGCCTACGAGTGAGGAAATGATGATTCTTAAGAGAATTGATCCAAAAAATTATCGGAATATTGAGTTTTAGGGAGGCAGTAAATGGAGATACAAAGAGTTAACGCAGTTGCAACAAGTTTCTTTGGAAAGGGTTCCATTTGCAGGCTTCCAGAAGAGCTAAAAAAAAGAAATTTAAAACGGGCATTAATTGTTACGGACCAGTTTCAATATGAGTCTGGAACTGCTACACTAGTGGGCGATGAACTTATAAAGGCCGGAATAGAATATGCGATTTACTATAAAGTATTGCCTAATCCAACCACTGATGTTATTCGTGAATGTGCTGTTGCAGCCAAGACACTAGAGGTTGATTTTTTAGTTGCAGTAGGTGGAGGCTCTGCCATTGATACTGCGAAAGCGGTTGGAATTCTACATAGCAATGGTGGGAATATTGAAGATTTTGAAGGTGTAAATCAATCTACAAAGCCTGCAATTCCAATCGTCGCAGTAAGTACTACAGCTGGAACTGGATCAGAAGTAACTGCCTTTTATGTAGTTACAAATCCAAGAACACATTCCAAAATGGTTATGGTAGATACGAATTGTATGGTAAGTATTGCAGTCAATGATTCTAATTTTATGATGTCAATGCCCAAAAAATTAACGGCTTCTACGGGAATGGATGCAATGACCCATGCCATAGAAGCAGTGCTTGCACGTGACGCAACACCTTTGACCGACAAAGATGCATTGTGGGCGATTAAAATAATTAAGGAGTATCTTCCCCGAGTGGTAGAAGATGGACAAGACATAGAGGGAAGAAATATGATGTCTTATGCTCAATATACCGCAGGAATGGCATTCTCTAATGGCGGGCTTGGCATGGTGCATGCGATGGCACATTCCTTAGGTGGTTTTTATAATCTGCCCCATGGTATCTGCAATGCGATATTACTTCCCTATGTTATGGAGTTTAACGGAAAGTCACCTGAAGTACAAAAGAGATTCAAGCTGATCGCTGCTGCGCTTGATATCAAAGAAAATGAGAAAATGTCACCATCGCAAGCAACAAAAGCTTGTGTTGAATTTATTATAAACCTTTGCAAACGTCTGGAGATTCCAAAAACCTTTAAAGGATTTAATGTCAAGAAAGAAGATTTTATATCATTGTCAGAGTTATCTTTAGCAGATACTTGCATGCCTGCAAACCCAGTTCAGCCAACAAAAGAAGAAGTTATTGCAATCTATGAACTAGCATGTAGATAGATAATGTTACATGAAATATAGAAATTAAAAATATAAAGCGACAATCTTACGATTGTCGCTTTATATTTAATACGGAAGTAAATTTAGAAGACACGTAACCCATAGAGTATGCGGTTATTATAACGAATGAATTTACATAATAATTTTACCATTGCATGTGATATTTGAAATATTTAAAGAAGTAAAAAGTACTAAAGTTAATATTAAACCACTGATTTTACTTACAAAGTGGATTATTATTTGCTAAAATAACAGTAAGATTGTTCAGTGGAGGGAATAAGATGTTTGTGATAGGTGAAACAAAGAGTAATGTTCATAATGGGAAAGTAGCAATGCCGAAAGAATATCGTCTTAAAAAAAGAAAAGTAAAGGGCAAGTGGAAAGATAGCAAGACGCTGTATCTATCTGATTCTGATTCGTCACTTAATTACATTGCCGGAAAAGATGGTGAGATATTTGTGGCAGACGTAGACTATGATGATCGATTGATTGTTCCCATGGCATTTGAAAACAGCACGGTAAATATTAAAGGCTGTATATCAACAATTGAACTTTTCTTTAAATAAAGAAGAAAAAAGAAAAGTTAAAAGAAGAAAATTGCTATTGAACATATGTTCTGATTGTGCTATAATAATATGGTAGTAAGAATGCTTCAAGCTTTCTTCTGCACGAACTGACGACAAATAGAAATCAGCATAAGAGACCGTTTCGCAGAATAAAAAGTGAGTCGGTTTCTTTTTATAAAGGCAATAGATCGTTCATCGATGGTGTTTTCTGCTATTCAATAATGTAATATGAGAGGAATTGGTAATTCAATGATCAATGAAGGAAAACAAAGAGCATTAGATAATGCAATCGTTAAGATAACAAAGGAATATGGCAAAGGATCAATAATGCGCTTTGGTGATGATAATGCATGGGGAGAAGTAGAAACAGTTCCAACCGGCTCACTTAGTCTTGATATTGCATTAGGCGTTGGGGGAATACCCAAAGGAAGAATGATAGAAGTATATGGTCCAGAATCCAGTGGTAAAACGACGGTTGCCCTTCATATGATAGCCGAAGTCCAGAAAAGAGGCGGAATCGCTGCATTTATTGATGCAGAACATGCGCTTGATCCAAAATATGCGAAAAGAATTGGTGTCAATACCGATGAATTATATATTTCACAGCCGGATACCGGTGAGCAGGCATTAGATATTACAGAAACTATGGTACGTTCGAATGCAATTGATATTATCGTAATCGACTCTGTTGCTGCCTTAGTTCCGAAGGCCGAGATCGACGGTGAGATGGGCGACAGCCATATGGGACTACAAGCAAGGCTCATGTCACAGGCACTTAGAAAATTAACACCGTTTGTTGGTAAATCGAAATGTATCGTTATCTTTATTAACCAGCTTCGTGATAAAATCGGCGTCATGTTCGGCAGCCCTGAGGTAACGACAGGAGGCAAGGCGTTAAAGTTCTATGCCTCGGTTCGCCTAGATGTCAGGAAAATTGATATCATCAAACAGGGTGGAGAAAAAATCGGTAATCGCACCAGAATAAAAGTAGTGAAGAATAAAGTAGCACCACCTTTTAGAGAAGCAGAATTTGATATCATCTATGGTGCCGGTATCTCAAGAGAAGGAGATGTCCTTGATTTAGCAGTAGAGATTAATTTGGTGAATAAGAGCGGTGCCTGGTATTCTTTTAACGGTGAAAAGATAGGTCAAGGCCGTGAGGCAGCGAAGGAGTATTTTGTTCAAAATCCTGGTCTAATGGTGGAAATTGATCAAAAAGTTAGGGAGCATTATAAACTGCATACAGAAGCTATTATGGCACATCATGCGAAGACAAAAGCAGTCGACGAGGATTTAGAGGAAGATGAGATAGATGACAGCAATGAATAGTTCCCTGTAATAAGACGAACCGGTTTTTATGATAAAGAACATTTTAGAACGTTGGAGTATAGGAGTAATAATAAAGGTGTTGATTCTGTGATAGCCATCATAGAACCGGCGCCTTTTTATGATGGAAGAAAAGAATCAGAGATGCTTTACCTTGCGCATTTACTAGCACAAATCTTGAGAGACGGCCAAATAGAATGAAATAGTGCTATTGCAGTGACTCGTTTTTATGATATATAATATAGCCATAAAACAAAGACATCATACAAATACATAATACACAAAGGGGATATAATGAAATCTATTAAACAAAAATTGTTGCTTTATACTTTATTATTGATCGTGATTCCTTTGATCATTTCAACAGCCGCCAGTATAGGCTACATGAAAAATTCTTATGAAACAGAAATGCAGGATACAAACCAGAATGTAGCTATTTCGATAAGTACTCAGGTTAACAGCTTCTTAGAAAAGGGATTTGCTGTTACCGAACAGATTTCCATGAATAATGATATTAAAAACTTCGATCCTAAAAAACAATCCGATGTATTAGTCAGTGCGATTGGAAAGAATGAATATATCGATTTATTACATGTGGAAGCTTTAGATGGTATGCAGACTGCAAGATCCAGCGGGACCCTTGCGGACCGTTCGCAGAGATGGTGGTTCTTAAAGGTAATTGCGGATAAAAAAGCATTTATCAGTAAATCTTATTATTCCGCAACGACCGGGATGCCGGTATCTACCATTGCAATACCGATTCTAGATGACAGTAGAGAAATGATCGGAGTTATGGCCGCAGATATTAAGCTGGATTCTCTTCAGGAAATTGTCGACCAAAACAGTTCGGGCAGCAAATATGCATTTATTATCGACGGAGAGGGCGTCGTAGTAGCCCATCCGGAGGCAGTACAGATCAATGAATTATATAATTATAAGACGAAGAAAAAAACGATACTTCAAAAAGATAAAAGCGGTACGGTATTAAAAGATGAGGCAGGAAATGAGCTTACAGACGAAAAGGACATTGAAGTACCAGCAGAACTTGAAGCAGCCGTAGTAGAAGCATTAGACGGCAAATACGGAACGACGGACTATAAAGATAAGGATGGCGTGAATGTAATCAGTGCATATTCCTCTATCGTGGTTCCTGGATTTTCGGATCGGTGGGCTGTTATTACAGTTGAGAGCAAAAAGGATGCGATGCAGTTTATTACAAGCACGAAGTACTTTGCTCTAGTGATCTCAATTCTATCAGCGCTGATTGCTGCTGCATTAGTTACATTATTGGCTAAAAAGATTGCAGATCCAATTAAAGTGTCGGCAGGATACCTTGACAGAATCGCTACTGGGGACTTTACCTTTACAGTAAATCAGAAACTTATGACAAGTAAAGATGAAACCGGTACAATTGTACGGAGCGTAGAGGAGACAAAGGAGTCTTTAAAACGCTTAGTTACTAGTATTACAGACGAATCGAAGAATATTAATAATGAAGTGGAAAATGTTGTTTCTAATGTGAGTCGTTTAAATGACAGCTTAGAAGGAATTTCAGCAACCACCGAAGAGCTTGCTGCCGGCACCGAAGAAAGTGCAGCAACAACGCAGGAAATGTCAGCAACTTCACTGGAACTAGAAAGAGCAGTGCAAAGTATAGCTGAAAATTCGCAGAAGGGTGCAATGGCAGCAAAAGATATCAGCGACAGAGCCGAAAAAATACAACAAGCAGTTATTCTCTCCCAGAAGAAAGCGTTATCGATGCTGAATGAGACCAAGAGCCAAGTTGAGAAAGCAATCGAAGAAGCTAAAATCGTGGAACAGATTAATGTATTATCGGATTCTATCATGCAGATTGCAGAACAGACCAATTTGTTATCTCTGAATGCGGCAATTGAAGCGGCAAGAGCAGGAGAGGCAGGAAGAGGATTTTCTGTAGTAGCGGATGAGATCAGAAAATTATCAGAGAGATCAAAGAATACCGTAATTGAAATTCAGGGAGTAACCTCCATGGTTACCGCAGCAGTAACGAACCTTACTGCAAGCTCCAACGGACTTCTTAACTTTGTATCGACCGATGTCAATAAAGATTATAAAGGTATGCTTGATGTTGCAGATAAATATAGCGTAGATGCAAAATATGTGGAGGATCTGGTAACGGAATTCAGCTCGACAGCTGAAGAGCTGCTTGCTTCTATCGATAATATGGCAACCGCGATCGAGGGTGTAGCACTCACAGCAAATGAAAGTGCAGAAGGAGTGAATGACATTGCCGATAAAGTATCGGAAGCAAATATGCAATCAAGTGATGTCATGATACAGATTTCTAAGACAAAAGAGAGCGCAGATAATCTAAAAACTGAAATCGCTAAGTTCAAGCTATAACAACAAAAGTTGCTCTATCGGATTTGAAGCAAGAGCATTGAGATAAGTACGGTAGCATAGGACAACAATATAAAACAAATATTGACATCCTTAGCTATTCCAAAAAACACCTCCTCCATTATAATTAAGTTATATATGGAGGAGGTGTTTTTTGTTATGAAATATGGGTATTTTGATAATGAAAAAAGGGAATATGTGATAGATAAGGTCGATTTACCGACCTCATGGACGAATTACTTGGGTGTAAAAGATATGTGTGCGATCGTAAATCATACAGCAGGGGGCTATCTATTCTACCAGTCGCCGGAATATCATAGGATTACGCGCTTTCGCGCGAATAGTGTTCCGATGGACCGTCCCGGACATTATGTTTACATTAGAGATGATGATACAGAGGACTATTGGAGCATTTCGTGGCAGCCAGTAGGAAAATCTCTGGAGGATGCAAAATATGAATGCAGGCATGGGCTGTCCTATACGAAATATTCCTGTGAATACAGTGGAATCAAGGCAGAACAGACGTTATTTATTCCCATAGAGGACGCGGTTGAACTGTGGGATGTTAAACTTAAGAATACGGACACGAAACCAAGAAATTTAAGTGTCTTCTCCTATCTTGAATTTTCATATCATCATATTGATATGGATAACCGCAATTTCCAGATGAGTAATTACGCAGCCGGGTCCTCCTACGTGGACGGGATTATTGAACATGATTTATTCTATGAAGAACATGGTTATCAGTATTTTACTGCTAATTTTGCACCGGATAGTTTTGACTGTCTCAGGGATAAATTTATCGGACTGTATCATACGGAAGATAATCCGGTAGCGGTTCAGAACGGGATATGTGGCGGTTCCTATGAAAAAGGCAATAATCATTGTGGTTCCTTACATAAGAAACTTTGCTTGCAACCAGGGGAGGAAGTCAGACTCGTATACATGTTAGGAGAAGGCAGCCGCAGTGCAGGTAAGATAATCAGAGATAAATATTCTGATTTAGAGAAGATTGATCTTGCTTATCAGCAGATGGCTGATTACTGGAATCGTAAAATGAGTAAGCTTCAGATTACTACTCCGAATGAAGGCATGAACACCTTAATCAATACCTGGACACTATATCAGGCTGAAATTAATGTGATGTTTTCACGATTTGCCTCCTTTATTGAGGTAGGAGGAAGAACCGGGCTTGGATACCGCGATACCTCGCAGGACTCCATGACCATACCTCACTCTAATCCAGAGAAATGCAGGCAGAGAATCGTGGAATTATTAAGAGCATTAGTGTCTAAGGGATATGGGTTACATCTATTCCAGCCGGAATGGTTCGAACCGAATAACCAAACAGAGGCTTTTAAATCACCGACGATAGTGCCGACTCCGAACAAAGAAGATATGATACATGGGATTGATCAAGCTTGCTCGGATGATGCTCTTTGGCTGGTTAGCTCAATTGTAGAATATATAAAAGAAACAGGAGAACTGGCTTTCTTAGAAGAAGTAATCACCTATGCAGACGGGGGAAGCGGAACCGTATATGAACATATGACAAGAATTCTGGATTTCTCCACAGAGCAGGTCGGCAGTACAGGAATATGTAAAGGCTTACGGGCTGATTGGAATGACTGCCTGAATCTTGGAGGAGGAGAAAGCGCTATGGTATCCTTCCTTCATTACTGGGCACTGGGTAATTTCATCGAAGTAGCTGCATTTGTGGGAAGAGCGGATGATGTAAAACGATATCGCTTGATTCAGGCAAGAGTGAAAGAAGTTTGTGACGCAGAATTATGGGACAAAGACTGGTATATCAGGGGTATTACCAAGACAGGAAGAAAAATCGGAACAAGTGAAGACAAAGAAGGCAGGATTCATCTGGAATCTAATACTTGGGCGGTTCTATCCGGACTGGCTTCCGCGGAGAAGGGGAAGAAAGCCATGGACTCCGTCGACCACTACTTGTATACGCCTTATGGACTCATGCTGAATGGTCCGTCTTATACGAAGCCCGACGACGAGATTGGATTTATTACCAGAGTATATCCAGGATTAAAAGAGAATGGAGCTATCTTCAGTCATCCAAATCCATGGGCATGGGCAGCAGAATGTATCTTAGGCCGTGGTGACCGTGCAATGAAATTCTATGATGCACTAAGTCCGTATAATCAAAATGATAGGATAGAAACCAGAGAAGCAGAACCGTATTCCTACTGTCAGTTTATTATGGGCAGGGAACATACTGGATTTGGACGTGCAAGACATCCCTTTATGACAGGAACTGGAGGATGGGCTTATTTCTCAGCAACCAGATATATCTTAGGTATCCGTCCGCAATTTATGGAACTTGTCATTGATCCTTGCATTCCTTCAGATTGGAAGGAATTTAAGGTGGACAGGGAGTGGAGAGGGGCAATGTATCATATTACCGTATTAAATCCCGACGGAGTGATGAAGGGAGTCCGGTCAATTGAGGTAAATGGAAAACCGGTAGAGAAGGTAGATACTAAGGTAGCAGGAAGCATTAATGAAGTAATTGTAACAATGGGTAACAGGGAGGCTATAAAATGATAAAATTTGGTACCGGTGGTTGGAGAGCAATCATAGGAGAGGACTTTACCAAAGCAAATATACAGATACTATCCAAAAGTATTGCGATGAAGATGAGAGATGAAAGTGTCACAGACAAAGGAATTGTGCTAGGATACGACAGACGTTTTCTTTCTAAGGAAGCGATGAGGTGGGCAGGAGAGGTGTTTGCTGCAGAAGGAATTAAAGCCTATCTGATTAATCAGTCTTCGCCGACGCCGTTAATCATGTATTATGTGATGAAGCATGATTTTCCTTATGGAATGATGATTACGGCTAGCCATAATCCGGCGATCTATAATGGGATTAAGATATTTACGCAAGGCGGACGTGACGCAGATGAATTTCAGACGTTAGAAATTGAACATTATATCCAGGATGTTCAGGAAAATGTAACAGGAATGGATTATGCGAAAGCAATTACAGCAGGGCTGATCTTTGAAATAAACCCGTTGAATGAATACATCGATAATATCATCAGTTCAATTAATATGCAGGCAATCCGGAATTCTAACTTAAGGGTTGCACTTGATCCGATGTACGGAGTAAGTGAAACATCTCTGAAGACGATTCTTTTGACCGCCAGATGTGAAGTGTTTACCATACATGACAGACACGATACCCTGTTTGGAGGGAAGCTGCCGTCACCTTCTGCGCTAACGCTTAGAAGTCTGCAAAATCAGGTCAGTGACCGACACTGTGATATTGGAATTGCCACTGACGGCGATGCAGACCGGATAGGGGTAATCGATGATCAGGGAAAATTCCTTCATCCAAACGACATCCTAGTACTGCTATATTATTACCTGCTAAAGTACAAAGGATGGCACGGAGCTGCGGTACGAAACATTGCAACCACTCATATGCTTGACCGTGTAGCGGAAAGCTTTGGTGAAAAATGCTATGAAGTTCCGGTAGGCTTCAAATATATCTCGGCCAAAATGAATGAAACCAATGCCGTAATCGGTGGAGAGTCCTCAGGAGGGTTAACCGTACGAGGCCATATTAATGGAAAAGATGGAGTATATGCGGCTGTTCTATTAGTAGAAATGATTGCAGTGCTTGGAAAAAAATTATCGGAAATCGTTCGTGATATTGCAGCTGAATATGGTTCTTACTATATGGAGGAGAAAGATTATCGTTTTGACGAAGAAAAGAAGGAGGAGATTTATCAGATCTTATTAATTGATAAGCTTATCCCGGAACTGCCCTTCGGAATTACGAAGATATCCTATCTTGATGGCTGTAAAATCTATTTTAGTAACGGCGGCTGGGTGGTAATACGTTTTTCTGGAACAGAACCGTTGCTTCGGATCTTCTGTGAAATGCCAGAAGAGGGAGAGGCTGCAATAATATGCGGTATTTTTGAAAATTTCTTAGGGATAGCATAAAGCCTCTGAAGCAATAATAGAAATATTTAACTGAATATGATATACTAGAGTATGAACAAAAGATATGCTCTTTAGCTCCGCTCGCATACTTTCAAGCAAGCTTGAAGGATGTTCACTACACTCTTTAGTATATCATAACTAAATGATGGGTTATCTTTTTAAGGTAACCCATTTTTTTTGCTGATTTGAACGGATGAAAATTTGGCAAAGGTAGGAAGAAAAAGAAGCTTCACACTTTTCACAGAAGGGAGATTATCATGAAGAAAACGATTTCGCTAAAACGAAGAATGCTGTTTCTGTTCGTCACTTTTTGGATGTTTCCAGTGGCCTCCATTTTTCTCATCGTGACCACCTCCTATCGAAGTGATATCATTGAAAAAACCACGGTTTTAATGGAAGAGAGCTTAAAGAATTTCACTTATTTTAATGCGCAGCGCATTGATGAAGCCATCGATATTTCGAAAAAGACCTCCTATGAGCAGGTAATCGAAAAAGCCTGGAGGAAATATGACTCGGGAAGCATTACGAAAGCAGAATTATATCGGCAGATCACAGGCAACTTAACAAGTAAATTTTACAATGATAACCGGTTTGAAATAGCGGTGTTCTATTTAAGCGAAGAACCGGACAAGATCTATTATACCAAGCAGAAGGAAAGCAATTATATTGATATCTATAAACAGAAAGTCGCAAAAGAAGCGAATACGATTACCGCTCAGGATACCTCGGACGCGCAGGTCAGAATCATCGATGGGAAAATTTATATTATACGTAATCTATATACGACGACAAATTATACCAAATTCGGTACTTTGATTCTGGAGCTGAATAAGGATAAGCTGATTGACGGTATTTCTCTGAATAAGGATTATGAATTAGCTTTCTTCATCAATGACACCAATTCCATGATTGCTTTTGACTCTCAGCTTACGGAAGACAGCCGTGCTAAGGTATTATCAAAGTTGACGGACCAGTATTCTAAAAAAATAAACAGAAAAGTTCTTCAGGAAAAGGATAAACCTTACATTGGATTGATTTATCAACAGAAATATGATGATTTTCACTTTGGAGCAGTTCTAGTTGCCAATGAGAATGTCATTTTTTCGGACCTTAGAAATGTCTATATGGTCATGCTCCTTATCATGGTGATTATTATTCCGGTATTTATTTATATGATATATTTTATTTCCCCTCATCTCACAAAGCCGATGAGCACCATGATAGATGCAGCGAAATCACTGGAGAAGGGCGATATTGGAAAGCAGATTGAGGGACGTGCAATGCCGAATACAGAATTTGATGTACTGCGGGACTCTTTTAACCAGATGTCCTCTGAAATCAAGTATTTATTCGATTATGCCTATACGGAAAAATTGGCGAGGAAGGATGCCAAAATCATTGCGCTGCAGTCACAGATTAATCCGCATTTCTTAAATAACACTTTGGAAATGATGAACTGGCAGGCTAGAATGGCCGGAGATGTTACGGTATCAAAGATGATTGAGGCGCTTGGAACGCTGCTTAATTACAGTATGGACCGTTCCAATAAGCAGTTAATCAACTTGTCCGAGGAACTTCGGTGCGTAGATGCGTACTGCTATATCATTTCGATGCGATTTGGCAAACGACTTAAAATTGAAAAGGAAATTGACGAAGAGCTCCTGCAGATTCAGGTTCCTCAGTTGATTTTACAGCCCCTGATTGAAAATGCGGTCGTTCATGGCGTAGAAACCGTGAAGAATGGCACGATTCAGATTAAGGTATATCAAGAAGATAATAACGTGATCCTGCAGATTATCAATTCAGGCAAGAACATGACGGAGGAAGACTGCGAACGTGTGGAGCACATTCTCAATGGGAGATTTGATCATGAAAACGCAAAAGACGGAGTTCATGAATCCATGGGTGTCCGTAACGTGAATGAAAGAATTAAATTGATTTACGGGGAAGAATATGGACTTACGATCAAACCCCTCGGAGAAGGGGAGACCGCATCTACGATAAGCTTACCCCTTGAATATGATCAACACAGTGAAACTGCAAAAGCTCCAAAATTAATATGGAATAAATCTGAAAGAGAGTAATAATAACATACGATTTTGCCCTAACAAATGAATAAGATAGCAAGAATAAACAAATAATGTCAAGTAAAGTTAAAGCAATTTGGAACTATTGTTATTATAATATAGGTGTACCGTGGTTATGTCTATGGTATGTCATTGGGATAGCTGCGGTATACCAGGGAGGGAAGCCTTCTTGCAGGTGTATCGGTATTATAAGATAAGGGGAGGGCTCATTTATGAAGAACTTTACAAAAATAGGATCCATCTTACTTACAGCTGTACTGGTACTGACTCTTCTGAGCGCCTGTGATCAGTCAGACCGGTTAGACGTGGCTGGCGGTGGACCGACAGGTATTGCAGACGGAGAAATAAATAGCGATATAGAAGATACCAACCCGGTTACAATCACAACGGCGTCTATGTTTGGAGGAACTGATGCAAATGCTGGAAACTATCAGGCAATCAATGAGCAATTTATGAAAGACTACCCATATATTACAATAGAAGATGATTCTCAATCTGCGGACCAGGATTGGAAGACAAAAATCGCAGCCGACTTCTCAGTTGGCAATGAACCTGATGTAATCCAGTACTTTACCGATGCAAATGCAAGTGACGTTCTGGCAGCCAATAAATTTGTAAGCGTGGAAGAAATTCGTTCCGTATATCCAGATTATGCAGGCGATACGCTGCCTGCTGCACTTGAGGCAGCAGTTAATCCTGATGGAGTACAGAGAGCCGTTCCTACCACTGGTTATTGGGAAGGATTATTCTGCAATAAGGATTTATTTGACCAATATGGACTGGAACTTCCTACCGATTGGGATAAGATGATTAAAGCAATTGAAGGATTCTCAGCACATGGCGTTATTCCGATTGCAGTATCTCTTAATAACGTTCCTCATTATTGGATTGAGTTTTTAATGCTCTCCGCCGCAGGGCCAGAGAGTTACACCTCCGTTCCATTGACTGCTCCGGAGGATTGGTGCAAAGGTCTGGCCATGTTTAAAACACTCCGGGACTTAGGTGCTTTCCCGGTCGACACCGATACGATTGACAATGATTTTGCAGGTGAATTATTTAAAAATAAGCAGGCAGCTATGCAGCTCGATGGTTCCTGGTATGCGAGCGGCATACCGGATCAGGAAAATACCGTATTAGTAGCTTTTCCGGAAATCCCAGAGGGAAAAGCGCCGAAGGGTAGCATGGTGGGCGGAATATCGTCCGGATTCTATATTACGAAGAAGGCTTGGGAGGATCCGGAAATCAGAGATGCTGCAGTGAAATTTGTGATGGCACACACCGGCAGTGAAGCCGTAACAATCTACTGGGGCGGTAACGGTCAGGCGGCAGCAAAGGTAGAACCGTTAGCTTCCATGACGAAGCTTGAAATCTCCGGACTGGAGTACAGCAGTGAAGCGACCAGTATTTCAACACCTACCGATTCCAGACTGACGCAGGAGGCATATAATACTTTAGTTGCAGGCATTGTAGACCTCTCCACCGGAGCGAGGACACCGCAGGACTTATTAAATGAAGTATTGCAGATTAATGCGAAATAGTTTATTCGGATGGAGAAGAAGCAGCATCATGTTTGTTAAGAAGGACACGAAGTGGAGGGTACAATTATGTTTAAAGTAGTTATCATTGATGATGAACCGATTATTGTTGAGGGCATCTCCCGTATTATCTGCTGGGACAAGTATCAGTGCAAGATTGTTGCGACTGCAAATGATGGCATAGAAGGCGCAGAAATCATCAGGGAACATCGACCTAATATCGTTATAACAGATATCTCAATGCCTGATGTGGATGGGCTGACAATGATTGCAGGACTAAAATCCGAATTCCCGGATATGGAAATCAGCATTCTTACCGGATACCGCAAATTCGAATATGCCCAAAAAGCAATTAAGCTCGGAATCACCAGATTTTTACTAAAACCGTCCAATATGGAAGATATCATAGAAGCAATCGACACGATGGTTCGTAATCTGCAGGCGAAAAATATCCTTCCAGGCAGCGAAACAATCAATGCTCAGGAAAATGAAAAATTAGATAACGAAGCGAGTAACTTTATCGTCAATAATGCAATTAAATATATAGAGAATAACTACCCCCATAAAATTACGCTTTCCGAAGTTGCAGAGAAAACTTATGTGAGCCAATGGCATTTAAGCAAACTCTTGAATCGTAATCTGGAGCAAAATTTCTCTGAGATTCTAAATAGTGTGAGGATTAAAGAGGCGCAAAAATTATTAAGAAATCCTGCTCTGCGAATCGGAGATATTGCAGAACGTGTGGGATTCGTAGATATGGCTCATTTCTCAAGAGTCTTTAAAAAGAACATCGGAATTTCAGCAAATGAATACCGGAATACGATATCTCAAAAGGACATTGAATCAATTAACGAATAAGCAATAAAACCATCCTAATAGGATATTCTAAAAACTCAATGCGTACGTACCTAGTACCGTATTGAGTTTTTACTGCGTTGCGAGGGGCTGATTGGAACTAGGGAGAAGCCAGAGAATCCGCAGCCTGTAAATCAAGCTGAGACACAGGAGAAAATGCTTCGAGAATTAAGAATAAAATAATTAAAATATGATTATAATTAACAGAATAATAAACACAATATGTTAAAATGTGGTAGAATATAATTAAATTAAAATGAGGCAGCAGAAATTGCTGCAATTGATACAGGAGAGTAAAGATGAGCATTAAGAAAATCTCAATGGCACTCGTTAGCATCAATGTACTGCAGTTCATAATTGGATCGGTGATATGGATTGTGATTGGCCGTACGGTCATGAATGAAGTGAATATATATATCTACGTCTCGCTCGGAGTACTGCTATTTGGTAATCTGGTCACGATCTTTGGATTATATTTTGCTTCAAGATATAAAAATGCAGACATGATGGAAAGTATACAGAATTTAGAGGAACTGAACACAAAGCTCCGGTCGGAGAGACATGATTATCTGAATCATTTCCAGGTGATTTATGGACTTCTTGAGCTGGAGGAATATGAAGAAATCAAAAACTATATTAATCCGGTCTATAAAGATATACTGAAGGTCAGTAAGGCTCTTAAAACAGCGCAGCCTGCCGTGAATGCGTTGTTACAGGCTAAGATGGAGGTCGCCGAGAAAAAGGGAATCGACTTATTTCTGGAAATTCGTTCGGATTTGCGTAACCTGCCGATTGAACCCTGGAACCTGTGCAAAGTGCTTGCCAATGTGATTGATAACGGTATTACTGCCGTATCTGCGCAAGAGAAAGAGAAAAGCATCTGGATTGAAATAAGTGAGGATTTGGATCATTATACTTTCTTGATCAGTAACAACGGACCGGAAATCGATAAAAACCTGATCAATGATATCTTTAAGCAGGGAGTAACCACGAAGCAGGAACCAAATCACGGAATGGGACTTGCAATTGCCCTGAGAATCGTTCAGGAAGCGGAAGGTTTCATACAGGTATCTTCTAAACCGGATAAAACGATATTTACGATAGAATTACCGAAACAGTCAGGAATGAGTAATCACTAATCCGTAGGAAATAGATATCTGCAAAGGTACTTGTAAGATAGCAGCACTTCTCCTTGTAATTTGAATGGCGATAAATGACATTATAGGTAGAAAGATGTATAACTTAGAGGATATGTATTTAAAAAATATAATTCTGATGTAAAGTTAAGATAAACAAAAATCCATAACTTAGAAAGGAGGTATATTATATGTTTGGAACATTTGATGGTATGTTACTTTTAGCAATCATATTATTCGTTGCTGGGTTTATCTTAGTCGGAATTGAAATGGTTACACCGGGATTCTCTATACCGGGAATCTCAGGAATCATCTGCCTGCTGCTTGCAATTTTTATTATATCGGATACCATGGTAGAGGCTGCAGTTATGACAATTATTGTATTGGCGGTGATCGGTATTATGTTGGCAGTTATTCTGGGATTATTATCCAAAGGTAAATTAAAATCTCCTATTATTTTAAAAGAGGAGCAGAAGAAAGACAAAGGATACATCAGCGCAAAAGACTTAAATTATTTACTCGGGAAACACGGAGTAGCATCTTCGGATTTAAGACCGACAGGAACTGGTAACTTTGACGGAATAGAATTTGACGTAATATCAGAAAGCAAATACATACCCAAAGATACAAAGCTTGTAATTTACAAAGTACAAGGTGCAAAGCTTATTGTAAAAATCAGTGATAAGTAAACCATGGAAAAGTAAGAAGTGATAAGAAAAATGAGTAATTAACAAAGACAAGTAGAAAGTAATTAAGCTAGAAATGAGTAATTAGCAAAGATAAGCAAGAAGCAATTCAGTTAGAAATGAATAATAATCAAAGATAAACAAGTGTGAGAAACAAAAATGAATTGTGATTAGAAAGAGGGAGAAAAATGACTGGTGAAATTGGATTGGTTGTACTGTTTGGATTAATAGGATTGGTTATTGTGTTGTTTTTTAGTTTTGTGCCGGTAGGATTATGGATATCCTCCTTGGCAGCGAATGTTAAGGTAAGTATTTTTAACCTGGTGGGTATGAAATTAAGACGTGTATCACCGTCCAAAATAGTACTTCCATTAATTAAAGCAATTAAAGCAGGTCTGGATCTTAATGTAAATCAGCTGGAAGCACATTATCTGGCTGGCGGTAATATTGACGGCGTCATTAACGCTTTAATCGCAGCAGAAAGAGCAGGAATTGAATTACCATTTGAAAAAGCGGCAGCAATTGATTTAGCTGGAAGAGATGTCCTTGATGCAGTGAAGATGAGTGTAAATCCGAAAGTGATTGAAACTTCTAATGTATCAGCAGTGGCAAAAGACGGTATTGAATTACTAGTAAAAGCAAGAGTAACCGTAAGAGCGAATCTGGAACGTCTCGTAGGTGGTGCAGGCGAAGCAACCATACTTGCAAGAATCGGTGAAGGTATTGTAACAACCGTTGGTTCTGCTAGCTCGCATAAATCCGTTCTTGAAAATCCAGATGATATTTCTAAGACGATATTAGCAAAAGGTTTGGATTCCGGAACTGCGTTTGAGATTCTTTCTATTGATATTGCAGATATTGATGTTGGTAGAAATATCGGTGCACAACTGCAGACACTTCAGGCAGAAGCGGATAAGAACATCGCACAGGCAAAAGCTGAGGAAAGAAGAGCAATGGCAGTTGCAAGAGAACAGGAAATGCGTGCTTATGTTGTAGAAGCAGAAGCTGAGATTCCGAAGGCAATGGCTTTTGCATTAAGAGAAGGCAAGCTTGGAGTTATGGATTATTATGATCTTCAAAATATTAAGGCGGATACAAAAATGAGAGAAAAAATCTCTGAAACTTCGAAAAAAACAATCCTCGATCAGGATAAGAAAGATCCAAGGCCTTAGGTTGCATTATCATCTAAAGTAAGAACTTCCGTTTAGAGGAAGAACAGAGGTGAAGAGTATGAATAAAATCGAAAAAATGTTAGAAAAATTATATGCAGACATCCCATCGCAGACAATCAGCCAGAAAGTAAAGCCAACTCTATATCAGAAAACACCGCAAAGTAAAGAAATGAAATCTGAAAAAGAAGTAAGGCCGAAAGACAGGCTGGGTACTGCGATAGAGGAAATGAAAAATAGTGCGGTCTATGGACAGAACCATATGGAGGCTGTCAATAATTTTGATTTCAATATCTCTCAAAAGAAACTGCAGGAGGCTGTCATTTGGTCGGAAATCCTTGGGAAACCAATGTGTAAACGTGAAAAGAGAAGATAAGTATGGCGATAAAAGTGATTTTAATAGATGATGAGAGTGGTATCCGCACACTGCTGCGTAAGATAATTGAGCGAAATGAAGGCTTTGAGGTGGTCGGTGAAAGCGATAATCAAGAAGAAGGTGTCGGACTTTTTAGAAAGACAAAAGCAGAAGTTGTTTTTCTGGATATTGAGATGAAGGAATCAAATGGATTAGAATGTGCTAAGATCATCGCAGATCTGGAACCAAAGACAAAGATTATCTTTGCTACTGCGCACTCGGAATATAGGTCAGAAGCATTTGAATTGTATGCATTTGATTATCTAGTCAAGCCCTTTAATGTAGAGAGGGTGAACCAGACATTAGATAGAATCCGAAAAATGTCGGAACCGGAGAATACAGATCATCTGGATAAAATCATAAAGTATGAAAAAGGCTTGGATAAACTGCTTGTCAAAGGCAAAGAGAGTATGAGCTTTGTTGATATCAAAGATATTATTCTTGTCCAGAGAGAGAACAACAGCACTGTAATCTATACGCAGAAGGATTCTTTCATCACTTCGGCTGGGTTAAGTGATATTGAAGCGAAACTGGATGCAGAGCAATTTATGAGAAGCCATAAATCTTATCTGATTAATGTTTCACAGATTAAAAAAATCGAACCTTATGGACGGTGGACCTATATCGTCAATTTTAAAGATATCGATAAGGATGCATTGATGACCGTGGATAAGTATGAAGAGATTAAAAAAAGATTCCTATAATAGTGTAAATAAAAGTCATCTTCACTGTGTGAAGATGATTTTTTATTTACGCGGAAGAACTGCGAAACTTGCACGGGGGTGCAAGTTCCTTGTTCTTCCAGGTATTGGCAAGGGGGAAGAACGGGAAGAGCAGAAGAACTTAGAAACTCGCACGGGGTGCTCGGTTCTTGTTCTTCTAGGTGTTGGCAGGGGGGTGGATATTTTTACAAATTTTATATGAAAATATTGTGATTAATTATGTTGTAATAGGGAAGAATAAGGGCATATAATAAGGCATGGAAAGATAAAATACCTATCTTTCACCTATAAAGAGAGGAGCACCTATGACAAATCATATTAGAACGGTATCCCATTGGGACGTAAGCGTAGACAATGAGTACTTACAACAGAATTCAGACACCTTAGTTATCCTGTTTCCAGGGAACAAGTACCTGATTAATGACTCGTACTTACATTATGCATATAATGTTGCATATCAATGCGGGTATGATATTTTAGCTCTAGAATATGGATTCCAGAAAGCAGATAAAAAGCTTAATCCAGAAACGGAAATGGAAATTCTGATCAATGAAATGAAAGATACGGTAGAGGAATGTCTGCACCAAAAACGTTATCGTAATGTGATTTGTATCGGGAAATCTCTCGGAGCTTATCTGCAGAGCACATTGATGGAAGAACTTGTGAAATATACAACGAAGTTTGTCTATCTTACGCCGACGGAGCAAAGTATCGAAGGAATAAGACAATCTGACTGTGTAGTCGTGATTGGCGACAAAGATCCGCTATTTACGAAGGAACACCTGAAGAAAATAGTGTCTAGGAAAAATGTTAGGGTGAAAGTGGTAGAAGATGTCGGACACAATCTTGAGCGAGCGGATTATAATGAAAGCATTACAATATTGCTCGATATCATGGATACTATTTATGAATTTATACACGAAATATAGAATTCCGACAAACGGCTGTGGATAACACACGTCAAAACAAGGGAATATGTGGATTATATCAATGATACCCTTTATAATGATAATGGTATTTGAGGCGAAGAAGATTGCTGCAATGGAAGTTGTTGATTTGTATAAATAATATAACGAAGGTATATTTTTTGATTATAAAATTTTAGACAGCTCCTTGTGAGCAAGGTGGAGAAGGAATGACAAATTATAACAGTATTATTATTTTAAATAAAGAGAAGAATAAAATTCTGTTTTGCAAAAGAACCTGTGAGCCGTATTTGGGCTTGTTCAACTTTGTCGGAGGTAAAATCGAACAAGGGGAGGAATCCTTAGAGGCAGCCTACCGCGAACTTTGGGAAGAAACAGGAATTACGCAGGAGGACACTACACTTCTGCCCTTTATGGATTACATATGGCACATCCAGCAGATGCATATGGAAGTATATGTCGGGGTGCTGAATAAAGAGATTGTACTGAGACCGGAAAAACATCCCCTGCACTGGCTTCACAATGCACATAATTTTTTTGACATGAAGATTTTTGCAGGAGAAGGAAATATAGGACACATGATAGAGATATTAAAAATGTCGGATTTTTAAGCATTGATCAAATAAAGTTAAATCATAATTAGGAATAATTATGACTTAGCTTAAAAACTATACTTCGACCACTTCCCACTGAAGATATAATAGCAATTCAGGATGGTTGCGAGGGTCCAGCCAATCGGCCAGGACAACCAGATGCCGGTAATTCCAAAAGGTATCGATAGGATAAAAGCAAGAACAACACGAAGAATCAGATCAGCGAAAGTAGAAATCATGAAGTATTTCATTGCACCTGATCCACGTAAGACGCCATCCGCGATTAATTTAATACAGATGATGAGATAAAAGGGTGATACAATCTTTAAGAAATTAGAACCAATCGCAATAACGTCTTTGCTTTCCTCTTTCACGAATAAGTCCATTAGGAGATTTCCAAAGACGAAGTATAGAAGTACACAAGGAACAGCGACACACATCGACATTCGAAAAGCAGCCCAGAAGCCTTTCATGACCCGCTTTGGCTTACCGGCGCCGATGTTCTGCGCGACAAAGCTGGATAGGCTGCTACCTAGAGTAGCGAAGGAAGTAATGGCAAAAGTATTCAGTTTGATGGCAGCAGAATAACCGGCAATCACGGTAGAGCCGTAGCTGTTGATCAGCCCCTGAATCAATAGATTGCCAACAGAAATAAAGCTTTGCTGCAGGATGCTTGGAATCGCAATCCGGCTGATTCTTCTTAACATTTCAGCAGAAAATTTCTCGTAATTTTTAGTTTCTATCTTGTTTAAACGATTTAGAAGAGTAATTAGGGCTAATACGGAAGCAACTCCCTGCATAAGAAAAGTAGCCCAGGCCACGCCGGCCACACCCATATGAAACTGAATTACAAATAATAAATCGAGGCCTACATTCCCAAGTGAAGAAAGAATCAAAAAGAATAAGGGTGTTATAGAATCTCCGAGCGCTGTAAAAACACCCGTACAGATATTGTATAAGAAGACAAATAATAAGCCTCCGATGTATATTTTTAAGTACAGGGTGGAATCATAAAAGATATTTCCCGGTGTGTTTAAAAGATGCATTAAGGGATTGCAGAACAGAAGACCGAGGGCAGTAAGTACAAGGCCCAGTGCAATGATAGAGATAATCGACGTCCAGATTGCAGTTTTCATTTTCGTAAGTTCTTTGCCACCGAATAACTGTGAGATGACTACCGAACAGCCAATATTGGAACCAAGTGCGACCGCCATAAAAATCATGGTAACCGGATAGGAGGCACCGACAGCAGCTAACGCATTAGAACTGATAAACTTACCTGCGACCACACTGTCGACGATATTATAAAATTGCTGGAACGCAACACTGATTAGCATAGGTACGGTAAAACGCCATAATAATTTACTTGGAGAACCTTCTGTCATAGATGTAATCATAAAACACTTCTTTCTAAAGACGTCCCATATTTACGGGAAGGTCTTTTTTTAATAGGTAACGGTTCAGTACGTCACAGTTACAGGGCATCTAGCGATACCTATGTACACAAAATGGATAAAAAGCATCCATTTTGGCGCTGAAAACTCGAATCCACTACGTGATTCTCGGAGGTTCTGAATAGTTACTTTAATATATACTATAATAGCATATTATTTTAATTAGTAAAGAATTTTACAAAGAGACTAGAGTGATTTGGGTGTCATAGGCAACCATATTTGCTGCGCTGCCTGGAAGGCACTTATGACATCTAAATCAAATATAATTGAAAAAGGTATTGACGAATCCCATTTTTCATAGTAGACTTTATCCATTAAAAGCGTTAAAGCTTTAAAGCGTAATAGCGTAATAGCGTTACATATTATGATAAAAATTACCATATCTAAGGAGGATATTATATGAAACTGAAAAAAATACTAGTTGGTGTTCTGATGCTGACCATGGTTACAGCGAGCCTGGCAGGCTGCAGCTCAAAAAAGGATGTCTTTACGATCGGCGTGAACCAGTTTGTTACCCATGCAGCATTAGATGCAAGCTATCAAGGATTTGTAGATGCACTGGCAGATGCAGGTTATGTGGATGGTGAGAAGATTAAGATCGATTTACAGAATGCGCAGGGAGATCAATCAAATGCGAATACAATTGCAACGAAATTAGTGAATGATAATAATGATTTAATCCTGTCTATTGCAACTCCTTCCGCACAGGCATGTGCGAATGCAACAAAAGATATTCCGATTTTAGTAACTGCGGTTACTGATCCGGAAGGTTCGGGCTTAGTTGCTTCGAATGCAGCTCCTGGTGGCAATGTATCCGGTACTTCGGATTTGACTCCGATTGAGAATCAGATTAATTTATTATTACAACTGATTCCTGATGCTAAGGTAGTTGCGGTATTATACTGTTCAAGTGAAAGCAATTCCAAGATTCAGGCTGATATTGCAGTAGCTTCTATCGAAGCAAAAGGTATGACAGCACAGATTGCAACCGTATCCAATTCCAATGAAATTCAACAGGTAGTTCAGTCCTTGGTTGGCAATGTAGATGCCATCTATGCACCGACAGATAACATTATCGCAGCCGGTATGCCAACAGTTGCACTCGTAGCAAACGATAATGGAATTCCGGTTATCTGTGGTGAAGGCGGTATGGTAGATGCAGGAGGTCTTGCAACCTACGGTATTGATTATTACAAATTAGGGAAAATGACTGGTGAGCAGGCAGTTCAGATTATTGAAGGAAAGGCAACTACAGATACCATGCCGATCGGATATTTACCGGAAGCAGAGTGTACCCTTCAAATCAATACAGATGTAGCAGCGCAGCTTGGCATCACCATTCCGGCTGATCTTCAGGCACAGTTAGATGCACAGGAATAGTGCTTGAATTAAATAAATAAATAATTAAATAAATAAGAAGAAAAAAGTTTTGTTGTAAAAACCTTTTTTCTTCTTATTTTATGAGTTATAATAAAGAAAATAAACGAGGAAACGATTCCCCGTAAAAAGTAAGCTATTGCAGAGTAGATCATGCTCTGCTTCGTTTATTATAAATCCATAAAAAGAGAGGAAAGATATCATTATGAATTTAGTTATGGCAATACCCGGAGCATTTTCCCAAGGTCTTACGTGGGCAATCCTTGCTTTAGGAGTATTTATTACATTTCGTATACTGGACTTTGCAGATATGTCCTGCGAAGGCAGCTTTGCATTTGGAGGAAGTATCAGTGCGGTATTAATGGTCAGCCTTCATGTGAATCCTTTTGTTACACTGATTTTTGCAGTGATAGGAGGAATGGTTGCAGGTGCTGTGACCGGACTTCTTCACACCAAATTAAAGATTCCGGCGATTCTTTCCGGAATTCTGACCATGATTGGACTGTATTCCATTAATCTCAGGCTCATGGGGCAGGCTAATACGGCTTTGCTTGGACAAAGTACGATCATCTCCCTCGTCAGAGAATTATTACCGGAGGCAGCAGCCGTCGGACTGAAAGATTCTACGATGAAAACCTGGGTTACTGCAGGGGTCGGGCTTGTATTTATTATTGCTGTGATTGCAGTATTATATTGGTTCTTCGGCACAGAAATCGGCTGCTGTATTCGAGCAACGGGTAACAATTCAGCAATGGTTCGGGCACAGGGCGTGAATACGGATAAAATGAAAATTCTTGGGCTTATGTTAAGCAATGGATTGGTTGCGCTTTCCGGAGCACTTGTTACGCAGAGCCAGGGTTATGCAGATGTCAATATGGGCGTCGGCGCAATTGTTATCGGCTTGGCTTCTATCGTAATCGGAGAAGTTATCTTCTCTAAAGTGAAGAGCTTCGGTGCTAAATTGGCAGCTCTTGTCGTTGGCTCCATCATATACCGTATCATTATTGCATTTGTATTATGGTTGGGATTAAATACAGATTACATGAAGCTTATGACCGCAGTTGTAGTTGCAGCCGCTCTTTCGATTCCTGTGATTAAACACAACAGGGGAACGATGAGAAGGGAGGTAAACTAAAATGCTGGAGATGAAAAATATATATAAAACCTTTAATCCCAATACGGTAAATGAGAAAATAGTATTGCAGGGACTTAACCTCATTCTAAATGACGGCGATTTTGTTACCGTCATCGGAGGCAATGGTGCCGGTAAATCAACGATGCTGAATATGATTGCCGGAGTACATTTCCCAGATCAGGGCTCCATTACGTTAGACGGTGAAAATATCACCATGATGCCGGAGCACATCAGAGCAAAATATTTAGGCAGAGTATTTCAGGATCCTATGATGGGGACCGCAGCCAGCATGGAGATAGAGGAAAACCTTGCGCTAGCTTATCGCCGAGGCAAGAAACGTGGTTTCGGTTGGGGAATTACGAAGGAAGAAAAAGAGATATACGTTGAAAAATTAAAAATGCTTGATTTAGGGCTTGAGACAAGACTGAATGCGAAAGTCGGGTTATTGTCCGGCGGGCAGAGACAGGCACTCACCTTGCTTATGGCAACGCTGCAGCAACCGAAACTTCTACTCTTAGATGAACATACGGCAGCACTGGACCCAAAGACAGCAAGCAAGGTTCTTGAACTGTCCGAGCATATTATTGCGGAAAATCACTTAACTGCATTGATGGTCACGCATAATATGAAAAATGCAATTCAATACGGAAACCGTTTAATCATGATGTATGAGGGCAAGATTATTTATGATATTGCCGGCGAAGAGAAGAAGAACCTGCACGTCAGCGATTTACTTGCGAAATTCGAACTTGCCAGCGGCGGAGAATTTGCGAATGATCGGATGCTGTTATCATAGAGATTACACAAGAGACTTTTCTCTCAGAGAAAAATTCTTTGAGAGAAAATTTTTTTTTGAAAGAAAAAGACAGGAAACTTGTGCTTCAGTATCATTTGTTATATATTGATAGAGTGAGAAGAAAGACAAGGAAAGGGTATAAAAGATGGCTAGGATATTTATTGTCATGGGTAAAAGTGCAACCGGTAAGGACACGATATATAAGAGACTTTTAGAGACAGAGGAATTACAGCTTAAGACAGCCGTCATGTATACCACCAGGCCAATCAGAAGTTCCGAAGTGGAGGGTGTGGAATACCGTTTCGTGGATGAGGAAACTTTAACAAAGCTACAGGAAGAAAATAAGATTATTGAACATCGCTCCTATGATACCATACACGGAACCTGGCACTATTTTACCGTGAATGACGGACAGATTAATCTTGCCAAAGCAGATTATTTAATGATAGGAACCTTGGAAACTTATGCACAGATAAGCAGATACTATGGAAGAGACCAAGTGGTTCCGATTTACCTGGAAGTAGAAGACGGAGTACGCCTGTTCAGAGCACTTAAGAGAGAACAGAAACAGGAAGAACCGAAATATGCCGAGATGTGCAGAAGATATCTTGCGGATGAAGAAGACTTCTCGGAAGAGAATCTTCAAAAGAACGGTATTACGAAGAAATATAAAAATCTGGACATCAACATCTGTCTCTATGAGATCATCCAGGACATCAAAAATATTACTTTTAACTAAAGGAAGAGTATGCTATAATATTCGTGCATATGCAAGGCAGATAGATAAGTAATACGTACGTGTACTGTATTAGTTATCATCTTTTTATATCGCCAGTTGCCGTTATATGGAATGGAGACAAGATTTATATGGATATTAAAGTAAATCAGATGCAAGCAATTAATCAGATAGAACAAAAAGCACCGGTGCCTGAATCAGATGGCTCTTTTAAATTTACCTTGATTTCCAATATAGAAGAACAGGATCTGCAAAATAGACTTAACGTAATGTTGAATGAGATTTCCTCCCAAGGTAAAAAACTTTCAAAACATATGGATGTAAGGGACATGAAGCATTACAGGGAACTGATCAAGGACTTCATGAATGAAATCGTCAATCATTCCCATAAGTTTTCCAGGGAGAACTTCTTGGATAAAAAGGGCAGGCACCGTGTTTACACAATGATTAAATTAGTAGATAAAAACTTGGATGATTTAGCGGCAGAATTAATTAAAGACGAGAAGGATAATTTGGTTATTCTCAGTAAGATAGATGAAATTCGAGGACTGTTACTCGATCTATTGACCTAACAGTTGATGTGATAACGAAAAGGTCGATTCCTGACCTGAAAGACAGTGTATGACTTTAGAAGGAATTTTAGCTTCTGGGTTGGTAAGACATTAGAATAGAGGGTGATGGAATGCAAGGATTTGGACAAATTATCGGTCATGAAAGCATAATAGAGCATTTACAGAATGCAATTACTTCCCAAAAAGTTTCTCATGCATACATTTTACATGGAGAAGAAGGAATGGGAAAGAAACTGCTGGCAAGAATATTTGCAAAAACGCTGCAGTGCGCGGAAGGCGGAATTTTGCCCTGCAATCACTGTCAGTCCTGTATGCAGTCAGATACAGACAATCATCCGGACATAATCCGTGTGACACATGAGAAGGTAAGTATCGGCGTAGATGATATCAGATTACAAGTGAACGGGGATATTCAGATTAAACCCTATCAGAGTCCTTATAAAATATATATCATTGATGCTGCAGATAAAATGACGGAACAGGCTCAGAATGCGTTGCTAAAAACTTTGGAGGAGCCACCGGAATATGCGGTTATCTTACTTCTAGTGAATAATATCAATGTGATACTGCCGACCATTCTTTCTCGGTGTGTATTGCTCAATCTGAAACCGGTAGATAAACAGATCATAAAAGATTTTTTGATGGAAGTTCATCATATTCCGGATTATAAAGCGGAAATGGCTTCCGCGTTTTCAAGCGGCAATGTAGGAAAAGCAATTAAGTATGCCTCCTCGGAAGAATTTGAACTGATCAGAGGAAATGTACTGCATATTTTAAAATATATCGATGAGATGGAATTATACGAAGTGATATCCGGTCTTAAAACACTGAGTGCCAATAAAGCTTCGATTGAAGATTACATCGACCTGATGATTTTATGGTACCGCGATGTGCTGATGTATAAAGCAACCACGGATCCAAATCTCTTGTTATACAAGGAAGAATTAAGCTTTATCAGGAAACAGGCCAATACTAGAAGTTATGAAGGACTCGAAAAAATAATAAGTGCGATGGAAAAAGCAAAAATCAGACTGAAAGCTAACGTAAACTTTGACATCGCAATTGAACTTATGCTACTTACGATAAAGGAGAACAGTAATGGTTAATGTAATAGGGGTAAGATTTCGAAGTGCAGGAAAAGTATATTTCTTTGATCCTGCAGGTTATGATATTAAACAAGGTGACAAGGTAATTGTAGAGACAGCCAGAGGAATTGAGTTCGGTGGCGTTGTGCTCGGACCGAGAGATGTCGAAGACGACAAGATAATCCAGCCTCTAAAGCCGGTCATCCGCCAGGCTACCGAGGAAGATATTGCGACAGAAAAGAAAAATAAAGAAAAAGAAAAAGAGGCATTCACGATTTGTCTTGAAAAGATAAAAAAACATAACCTGGAAATGAAATTAATCGATTCTGAGTATACCTTTGACAACAATAAGGTGTTATTCTATTTTACTGCGGATGGAAGAATTGATTTTAGAGAATTAGTAAAGGATTTGGCTTCCGTATTCAAAACCCGTATTGAACTTCGTCAGATCGGTGTAAGGGACGAGACCAAAATCGTTGGAGGCATCGGTATCTGTGGTAGGCCGCTTTGCTGCAATACCTTCTTGTCAGAGTTTGCACCGGTATCGATTAAGATGGCAAAAGAGCAGAATTTATCTTTGAATCCGACTAAGATTTCCGGTGTCTGCGGAAGATTAATGTGCTGTCTGAAGAACGAGGAAGAAGCATATGAGGATTTAAACAGTAAGTTGCCGAATGTCGGTGATTCTGTCACAACCAATGATAATTTAAAAGGTGAAGTACAAAGTGTCAGTGTCCTCAAACAGGTAGTTAAAGTGATTGTAGTCCTAGAACGAGATGAAAAAGAAGTTCGTGAATATAAAGTGGAAGATCTTCACTTCAAATTGAAGAAACGGAAAGACAGGAGTGCTTCTGTAGAAGATGAAGAATTAAGAAAATTAGAGCTTTTAGAGAAGAAGGAAGGAAAGTCTTTGCTTGATGATGAATAATAAGGAGACCATGGAGAAGGAATTGAAGCAGGACGAGCGGATTGATGACCTCCATCGAAATAATTACCGTATTATACAGAACACAAAGAAATTCTGCTTTGGTATGGATGCAGTTCTTCTATCGGGATTTGCCAAGGTCCTTCCCAAAGAAAAAGTGCTGGATCTTGGTACCGGAACTGGAATTATACCCATCCTCTTAGAAGCCAAAACGCCTGGGGAACATTTTACAGGCCTTGAGATACAGGCAGAAAGTGCTGATATGGCGAGACGTAGTGTTGCCCTTAATCAGCAGGAGAGTAAAATTGAGATTGTAACCGGCGATATTAAAGAAGCTTCCTCTCTTTTTGGATTGGCCTCTTTTGATGTGGTTACCAGTAACCCGCCTTATATGAATCATAGCCATGGGCTTGTGAATCCTGAAGCAGCTAAAGCAATTGCGCGTCATGAACTGTTGTGTTCCTTAGACGATGTGATTCGTGAAGCCAGCAAGGTACTTAAGCCGAACGGAAGGTTTTATCTTGTCCATCGTCCGTTCCGTCTTGTGGAGATTATCAATACGTTAACGGCATATAAGCTTGAACCGAAGCGGATGAAACTAGTGTATCCTTATGTGGATAAAGAGCCTAACATGGTTCTGATTGAATGCGTGAAGGGTGCGAAATCGATGCTTAAAATGGAAGCTCCCTTGATCGTATATAAAGAACCGAAGGTATATACAGATGAAATCTATGACATTTATGGATATTAAGGTAGCCCCAAAAAGTGATACCTTGTTTGAATCCGTGAATTTAATTCGAAAATAGGATAGATCAATTGGAATTTGTGAAAACTTGAATCGTAATTTGATGGAAGGGACGTAGATATGTCCGGTATTTTGTATTTATGTGCGACTCCAATCGGAAATTTAGAGGATATTACCTTTCGCGTGGTTCGGACGTTGAAAGAAGTAGACCTAATTGCAGCGGAGGATACAAGGCACAGTATTAAGTTGCTGAATCATTTGGATATTAAGACACCAATGACCAGCTACCATGAATTTAACAAGGTGGAGAAAGCCGTAATTCTGGTGGAAAAGCTGTTGTCAGGTATAAATATAGCATTAATCACGGATGCTGGAACACCCGGCATATCAGATCCGGGAGAAGAACTGGTTAGACAGGCATATGCGGCAGGAATCGAGGTTACTTCTCTTCCGGGTGCATGCGCAGCAATAACGGCACTTACTTTATCGGGTCTTTCTACAAGACGATTTAGTTTTGAAGCCTTTTTACCAACGGATAAAAAAGAAAAACAGAGGGTTCTGGAAGAAATGAAATTGGATACCAGAACCATTGTATTATATGAAGCACCTCATCGACTGAGTAAAACTCTGCGCGAGCTGTTAGAGGCACTTGGAGACCGACCGATTACGATTACCAGAGAACTGACTAAGAGATATGAAACCATTTTGCAGACAACTTTATCGGCGGCCGTTACTACATATGTAGTACTTGAACCAAGAGGTGAATATGTATTGGTATTAGAGGGAAGGTCACCGCAGGAAATGGCAGAGGAAAAGCAGGAGCAGTGGGAAGCGATTGCTTTAACAGAACATATGCAGCTATATCTTGACAAGGGGCTGGAGAAAAAAGAAGCAATGAAAATGGTTGCGAAAGATCGGGGAATAAGCAGGCGAGATATTTATCAGATGCTTATTAAAGAGGGTCAAGAGGAGAAGAGGTAACTGTCTTTTGGAGGTGAAAGAGATTTTGCATGGGGGTTATCAAACAAAAGAGGGAAAAACTTTACGCATACTTCTGGGGCTGATCATTTTACTAGTTACTATTATTGTGCTAATCAATTTCTCAGAACGAAAACAGTACAAGGAACAGGTAGTAGAGGCAGAGGAGTACTTACAAACAGGTAATTATGAGCAGGCAGTAGAAAGTTATCTAAATGCAATGTCGATGAAGGGTAGCGAATTAAAACAATTAACGATTGGGTTGACAGATGCATACCTTGGCTTAAACGATTACGACAAAGCATTAGAAGCATTGCGTTCACGTTACCAGAAATCATCCGAGATGGAAATTAAAGAAAAGATTGAAGAGGTCACTTCCGCAAAAACGGAATATGAATACCTTCAGTCTATTTCGCGTGCAGACGTTTATTTTTTAAATGAAGAATATGACAGAGCGATTATAGAATATGAAAAAGCAAAAGAAATCAAAAATGACGAAATTACCTCCTATCAGAAAATTGCAGAGGCATATGTAAAACAAGGCAAATATGATCTGGCTCGGGAAGAAGTACTAGAAGGACAGGAACTAACACACAATGAACTGTTAGAAGACACCTTAGCAATGGTAGATTATCATCTTCACGAAGAACAGTATGAAAGCATCCTTGCCGAAGCAAAAGATTTTATCTGTCAGGAAAATTATGAAGATGGGATTGCAAAATATCAAGAAGCAATTGTACTACTGCCCAAAGAGGCAGAAGCTTATAATGGAATCGCTGAGGTATATCTATCCCGCAAAGACTACGAACAGGCAGCCATTTTTCTTCGGAATGCAGTTAAGACCGTGAAAAGTAATCTTCTGGAAGACTTATTGCAGGAAGCAGACCAATTGAAACAAGAAGAAGACGACAAGGAAAAATTGCTTCTGAATCTTTACCAGGCATTTGAAAACGCTGATTATAATACGGTAATCGAAATAATGAATATGGATCTGTTTACCAAAACAATAGTGAAGGATCCGCCGATTTATTATAATATTGGAATACAAAACCAGGTCAATAAAGAGATGATGATTATTGTAGATAGCGAAAACGTTTACTATGGAAGGATTGAAAGTGGAATTCGAAAGGGAATCGGAACTTATTTTACGCTAACGAGAGATGATTCTGCGAGGGAATATTATTACTATGAGGGAGAGTGGAGTAATGGCATACCAAACGGTGTAGGAAAGACGGTGGAAGTCGCTACTTTACTTGGAGAGGATTCGGTAAGTTATATCAGCCAGACAGTAACAGAGGGAACCTATTATAATGCATTAGAAAACGGTACGATGTATAAACTGTTTTATGCGAATGGAGCAGAAACGCAAAAAGTTAAATACAGAGCAGCACAGGGAATCCCGATGCCGATGGCGGAATTATATTCGCGGATTACTTCTTCCTCAGAGGAAGAGTATGCAATCGGTGCGATAGAAAAGGGTGATATTAAAACGGAAGAGTTATATTATGTGAAGCCTTATACGTTATGGGGAGTAACCTCCTTTATGATTGACAAATAAAAGTAGTAACACAAGATTTTCTGATATTTAAGATAAATATAAAGAGCCTGTCACGAATGTGACAGGCTCTTTATGCGTCAGGCAAAGACGCATATTTTATTATTCTATGGGTTTAAAATTACTCGATAATGCCTGCAAGTTTTGCAAGTTCTACGATGGTGTCCTTAGAGATTTTCTTTCCTTGATATTCTAAAAGATTGTCTTTGTTACCGTTAAAGATATCGGTAGGTTCATACTTTTGAAGGATAATTCTTCCTTCATCAACGAAAATTTCTAATGGATCTCTTTCACTTACATCAAGCGTTCTTCTTAATTCGATTGGAAGAGTAATTCTTCCGAGCTCATCAAGTCTTCTTACTATGCCTGTACTTTTCATAGATAGGCCTCCTTTTCTCAAGTGTATTGGGGAATAAAATAGAATGCTAAATTAATGAAAATGAGGGTAAACTCAACTTACATTATTTGTATTTAGCATTTATTAAGATAGCATAGGATATTTTTAAAGTCAACTAAAATAATTGTCAAAAGATAGCACAATTTAAGCAATAAATGTAAAAGGGTGATATTAAATACTAAATACTGAGTAAAAAGACATTGTTGTTTGACAAATAGCTTAAAAAACACCCTTACTTACCCTATAAAATTTGTGAATAATGCTCAAAGGCAAAATATGTTATTCTGCGTCCAAATGGGAGAGTTAGTAATAGATTATAAATATTTAGCAAAACAAAAAAATATTTGAAGGGTATCTGTTTGTTATGAAATAAACAAATCGGATCAAATTTCTTTCGTGGACAATAATACCTCTTTATTATTATTTGAAATATGCATATAATGAGAATATAAGATTTCATAAAATAACTTAGCGCAAACAATAAGTAGAGACGGAAAAATTATTCTGGTGGTGTATAAGTTGATTCACTCATGGAGGTGATTTTTATGTCATTGGTAGGTGCATTTATTGTTCCTCATCCTCCCATTATTATTCCTGAGGTGGGAAAGGGAGAGGAAGGGAAAATTAGTGACACAGTCAATAGTTATTTAGAGGTGGGCAAAAGGATTGCAGCATTAAAGCCAGATACGATCGTACTAACCTCACCGCATGCACTCATGTATTCTGACTATTTTCATATTTCACCGGGGAAGTCAGCAAAAGGTGATCTGAGACAATTTGGAGCGAAAGAGGTTGCTTTTCATGTAGACTATGATGAGGATTTTGTAGAAGCACTCGAAGCTCTTACGGAACGGGAGGGAATGCAGGCAGGAACCTTAGGGGAGAAAGATGCAGGACTGGATCATGGAACCATGGTACCGCTCTATTTTATAAATCAATATTTTAAGGAGTATAAATTAGTCCGGATCGGTTTGTCCGGATTATCCGTGACAGAGCATTATCATCTGGGAAAGTGCATTGCAAAGACAGCGGAGAAACTTGACAAAAGAGTGGTATTTGTTGCCAGCGGTGACCTTTCTCATAAATTGAAAGAGAGTGGTCCCTATGGGTTTGCGAAAGAAGGACCTATCTTTGACAAAGAAGTGACTGAGGCAATGAAGAAGGGGGATTTTCTTCAATTTCTGGAATTTGCGCCGGACCTATGTGATGCGGCAGCAGAATGCGGACTTAAATCTTTTATTATAATGGCAGGAGCTTTGAGTGGTAAGTCAGTCGCACCGGATTTTCTGTCTTATGAGGGAACTTTCGGAGTAGGCTATGCCTTATGTGAATTTAAAATCACGGGTCAGGAGGAAAGCCGTAACTTTGATCAGATCTTTACAGAGAAGCAGAGGGCAATCGCAAAAGAGAAGCAAGCGGGTGAAGATGCTTATGTCCATCTTGCCAGAACCTCTTTGGAAACTTATATCAAGACAGGTCACTATGCGAAAATTCCAGAGAACCTGCCAGAGGAAATGACCAGTAAAAGAGCAGGTGTCTTTGTCTCTTTGAAGAAACATGGAAGTCTTAGAGGATGCATTGGAACAATATCTCCGGTAACGGAAAGTATTGCAGCAGAGATTCTCCGAAATGCCGTAAGCGCTGCAGCAGAAGATCCGAGATTTGCTCCGGTTGCAAAAGAGGAATTAGAAGAACTTGTTTACAGCGTAGATATTCTATCCGAAGCCGAACCGATTACCTCCATGTCCGAACTTGATGAAGAGCGTTATGGCGTAATCGTGAACAGCGGTCATAAAAGAGGGCTTCTTCTTCCGAATCTGGAAGGAGTCGACTCCATAGAACAGCAGGTTCAAATCGCTAAGAAGAAGGCCGGCATCTATGATAACGAGCCATTTACGATGGAGCGTTTTGAGGTGGTGAGACATAAATGAAATTACAGTGTGAGATTTGTCCCCATCACTGCCAGATTGAAGAAGGTCATCTGGGGCTATGCAAGGGGAGAATGAATAAGGACGGAA
>JBASOB010000003.1:0-7198 GCA_049657865.1 Mobilitalea sp. | reverse complement strand
ACTCCGAACGGCTTCTCAGTAAGTTTTTTTGTCTGTATGATTTCATCCTTGATGATGGAATAGTCAGCATTCGCTGCCGCTATGATTCCAAGTCCTCCGGCATTTGACACGGCAGAAGCCAGTGAATGCTCAGCGACCCAGGCCATCCCTCCTTGAATAATCGGATATTCTATTCCTAACAAATCGCAAATATCAGTCTTCATTAGTTCACCTATAGTCCTCTGCTTTTTAGATAGCTTTCTACATCATTTACTGTCTGAATGTTTGCAACATCTTCCTGTGGAATCTCTATATCGAATTCTTCTTCCAGTGCAATTACGAGTTCAAATAAATCAAGTGAATCAATTCCTAAATCTTCTCCAAAATTAGCATCCACTCCAATATTCTTTTCTTCCAAGTTAAGTTTCTCCGCAATTATTTTAATTATTTTATCCGTCATTTTATTATCCTCTTTCTATTTTTTATTTTTAATTTTATTATTTTTTAAACTTTTTTGATTTTATCATTTACAACACCCAAAAGAATTGCAAAAATGAATTTCCCATGGAATTCATTTTGTAATTCTTGTAACGTCTTGCATGCCTTTCGCAAGACAATTTGCATGCTTTTCGCAAGACAATTCACAAAACAATTCACAAGACAATTTTTAGACTTTCATCTTTTTCATAAATGGAAATTCCAGCTTCCCTTTGTGAAATTTAATTACTAATATGATGCCCGCCGTTGCAATCAATGATCCTGCTGTAATACCAGCTACTACCTTTGCCATTGTATGGTGTGACTCGGGTTTTTCCCAATTTACCGCTTCATCCAAAAAAGGTGATATTTCTTTTTCCAAATCAGCTTCCATCGATTCCTCTTCAAGAAGAGAGGGATCAATTTCACCCATCATAACGACTAACAGTCCTTCATTCATTTAATTCCCTCCTTTCAAATTCCCGTTTCATTTTAGTTCGTAACCTCGATAGTCTGTTATCAATTGCTGTAACTGACATTTCCATCGTTTTTGAAATATTTTTTGAACTCTGAAGGTAAAAATACCTGCGAATAACTAATTCCTTATCCTCTTGTTTCAAATTTTTAATGATACCTTCCAGTGTCTCAATACTCTCTCTATCAATCGTTTTTTTCTCCGGATCAGCATAATAGTCGATGTATTTTTCCAATACCTCATCAATTTCTTCACTGTGCAGCATGATTTCCGTCCTGCCGATATCCCTGATTTTGTTAAGCGCAGTATTTCTTGTTATCGTCTTAAGATAAGTCTTTAAAGAAGCTTTATTGAAATCATATTTATCAATATGGGTCCATATTTTCAAATAAGTATCGTTGACGCACTCTTCAATATCCATCGTACGGTTCCCTAATATGTTTGCGGCTATATAAGTTAACAGCTTTCCATATTTATCTGTAATAATCAAAAGTCCTTTTTCATCTCTTGCTTTGATTAATTTCAGTATTTTATCATCTCTCAATGAACCTGCCTCCTTTCCAAAAATCTTACTACATATACTTATACACCATTATAAAATAAATCTCGCATTATTAATTAAAATTTTTTATGTTTTCTTAATAAATTATGTTTTTATAACAAAAAAGCCACAGAACTAATTTCCTGACAGGTACCATCTTGCAGTAATCAGTTTATGATTTACTGTCACTGCAAGGGTAGAATATCATGATCGGTCTGTGACTTTATCTATTCATTAATTATCTAAATGACTTTTTCCATCAATTATCTCAAATGCTGAGTTCTGTATCATTTCATCTACTTCTTCAAATCCTGTTATAAATGCATAATTATATCTTGCTGGAAGAGCAAATACATATTCTGCATTACGTCCAAGTTCACTCGGACCAATCGGCGCTGCACCAAGACCGATTTCTTCTTTCTCAACTAAATCCCACTGAGCAAGCGTAAATATCATAATGGGGATATCCTGTCTCGGGGCTTCTTCTGTCCATAGCGGATGTCTAATATTAATGATTGGTCCGCTTTCCGTTATTTCCTGACTTTTCTCATCAGTCAAAGAAATTCCCTCCCACTCCTCTGTTACGATCGTATAATCTTTCCAGGAATCCGGCATAGTAAATTTGAAGGCATATTTTTCATTCTCATAAACAATTGCACTGTCGTCAACCTCAGCTGCTATTGTAACTGTCGGTACTGGCGTAGCTGTCGGTGCTAGCGTAATGCTGTCTTTTGCTGCATCTTCATTTGCTGTCTTGTCCTCTGTTTTATTACCACATGCAGCAAATAATGCTGTACTGGCAATCATTATAATTAACAATGTCCTAGATTTTTTAACAAATCGAAACTTTTTATTACTTTTCATATTACTCTCCATTCTGTCAAAGTTGCTTCTTGAAAATCTTGATTTTTCAAGTTACTATCTGTGTTCCTATTATGAGGTACTTTTAACTCTCCCAAAACATTTCTTGGTTTTTTCTTACCCGTCCCCTTGCATAGTAACACACTTTTACAGTTAATAACACTCTTTACAGCTAATAACCCATATAACTAACGCGGAAGTAAGCTTTTCAACCAGCCTTAACCACCATAATGTTGTCTTGCAGCATCTCAAATACCTGAAAAAGCAAGGAACAATCCCCTTGTGCGAGTTTTGTAATACTTCCGCTATAATTGCATTAGCATATCATACCAAACAACTCCACCATGCACTGATTTTGACACTCCATGATTAATAAATCCAAACTTTTCATAGTAATGAATTAAGTGTTGTCTACAGGTCAATGACATATCAGTTCTTTTCTGTTTTCTGGCTTCCTTCATCAGATGATTCATCAATTCTGCAGCAATACCCCTCCTCTGATAGTCTTTGTGCGTTGCGAGTCCAAATACCATCTGGGTCTTTCCATTCGGTTCATGTCCACCCTCGGTCTCAAACAGTTCATCACAAATATATTGTTGATTAGATACGCAGCCATTAATAAGCCCAATTATTTTGTTATCTTGAACAGCCACAAAGAAACTTTGTGGAAATGTATTGATTCGGTAAGCAAATTCTTCTTTTGTTGCAGCTTTATCATTAAAACATAGTTTTTCAAGTTCTGTCACTTCATCTAAGTCTTCCAGTAATACGTTTCTTATTTGCACTGTCATATCCTCATAACTTAATCTTCTTATCTACTCCCGACGGTCTCTTCAAGAATATCAACAACTTGTTTCATAGAGTCCTTGAATTCCTTATCTGATGAATTTTTAAAAATCAGCAAATCATCAATCACGTTTGGATTATCCAAAGTGATTGGTATATTAAAATTGGTACCTGCGATGTATTCGTCCCAATTCGCCAGTTTCCAAACGTCTCGATCAGAATTACGATCCTGCATTCTCTGCTTGCAGACCTCTATTGAAGTCTCCACCCACACCACAACTAGTGATGCATTCTTTTCTACTAACTTGTTTTTTAAATTTTGAATATATTCCATATCACGGATTTCTTCTGTAAATGGAGCATTGATTAAGACGATATCATCATAGGTCAATGCTTCCAGCGCTAAATCAACAATTGTAATATATTCATAATCACGAATATTCTTTTCAAAAAATTCAGAGCTACGATTATATTCTTCACCTGCTACCGCAAATATTTGCTTGGATAACGGAATCAGGGTATCTTTATCAAGATATACGACATGGCTTAAAGCTTTCGAAAGTTGCTTCGATATATAAGTTTTTCCAGATGCCGGCGGTGATGTAACCAAAATTAGTTTTTTCATGCTTCATTCCTCCTATACTTTCTACTGAAACACTCGAATCCAGTCCCTGATTCTCGGGGGTTCTGAATAGTTATTGTTAATTTACTATCCTGTAATCATACTAGTTGAAGTGTAATGAATACTGATATTCTATCGTCTTAATAAAAAGAATTGTAAGTAATTGCAATCCCTTTTCTTAAAATTTTATCATCCGAAGATACAATATCTACCTCTAGGATATCACCGTACTTAATTGTACTTTCAACCAAAGTGAGTGTATTTTCATCAACATAAATGGTTTCTACGTCTTCCTCATTTATTTTGGCCTTACTGAAGGAGTTGAAATTCTCTCCTTTTAGCGTAACATTACCCGTTAACTCATTGGTAACTTCTGTAATAATGATATTCTTAACTCCCATCTGTAATACAGTTTCTTCAAGTAAACTTTCTCCGCCATACACATATTTATCACCGTAAAGCATATCATATTGAAGTACATCTAAATTCAAGGCATAATTTCTTGTTCCCATTCTTACTTGATGGTATTTCATAAGCGTTCCAACATGAATTCCTGCCTTATCCAAAGCTATGGCCGCTAGTTGGTAGGACTTAATATTTTTATCGGATGCTTTCAATCCCATATTATCCCAGATTACATATTCTGTTTGATATATTGATCCATTGGTCAGATCTTTAGCCTGTAAATCAAGAGAAGGCTGATGATCCCCGAATAAAACAAGTATGGTATCTTCCTCATAGTTTGACAATTCTTCAACTAATGCTCCAATAAATTCATCAACTTCATTTAATTGGTTCACATAATACTCTACCGGATTGCTTTCTTCTTCATTTACTGTTCCATTGACACTTATCTTCATATCCTCATGAGGCTGTTCATTTTGATATCCACCATGGGACTGTACTGTGATTGTATATATAAAATCCTGTCCCTCAGTTGATTTCAGACAATCCATTACTGTACTCGTGAGCACTTCGTCTTTCGCCCATCCAAGAGGAGTATATTCCGTAATGTTCATCATTTCCTCAGATGTAAAAGTATCAAATCCCAACTTTGCAAATACAGCATCTCTTCCATAGAAATCTGCGACATTATTATGAATCGCATGCGTTGCATACCCAATACCCTTAAGGTTATATGCAACACTTTCACATACATTATCTGTTAGTATCGTTTTATACGGATATTCACCCGGTCCAAAATAGCGTAAACTCATACCGGTAATTACTTCAAATTCCGTATTAGCGGTTCCGGCTCCGACTACTGGAACGGTAATATATCCTGAAGTATAATACTTCTCTAATCTCCTGAAGTTCGGAATTGGGTCTTCTGACAACTCGAGTGCTTTAATCGATTCCGGATCAAAAAAAGATTCCAGCTGAACTATTATTATATTTGGTGTCTTGTCTATATTATAACTGTCTTCTCCGTCCCTGTTCAGGATCTTCTTCACAGTCTTTTCATCATAATTATTAGGACAGTCTATTCCCTTAGCAATTACCGTGCACCAAAAGCAATAAGGAAAACCATAGTCCTCATATGCAATTACGATATTGCCAAAATAAGTAGACAGAACGTTAGTTTTTACTGATAACTGCGTAACCGGAATGATGGATAGAAACAATAATACGATTAATAGTATATTTCTCCGATATCGCATCTTACCAGTATACTTTGCTGAGCGATGTCCCATATAAACCAAAAAACAGATTACTGCTACTGCTGCAATTGCTGCTAATATTATTTGGTCAATTGACAGATATTTTGTTGCCACTTCGGCTGCACTACCGATTAATTTCAAATCGGTCCCAGTAAAAGGGGTTACTCTATAAGTAAGAATCACGCCATTCGCAATTCCTCCTGTCAGCCATACTCCGGATATAACTAAAAAAGCAAAAATTCTTTTTCGAAAGAGATAGGTCAAAGTCAATGTCACAAATATAATAAATGAATTATATAAAACTACATGACTTCTTTCTATAAAAAAATTATAAGCCTCCACGAAAGAATGTCTGCTTATCGTTTCAATCATAAAATTAATAATTATTGCCACTATCATGTAAAAAAGAAGTGAATATTTACCGATCACTGATTTGATTTTATTTGTCTTAGCAAGCGGTAGATCCGGTTCAAGCCATTCATCCATTTCTGAATTAGGATCCTCGTCATAATCCATTATCTTCCCTGACATCTTTTTATACTTAACTTTATTTTTCTTCTTAAAAATATTATCTTTTATTATACTGAATTTTATATCCTTGTTAAATATCTTCACAATAATATCTCCATTCCCAACTTCAATCCTGTCATATAAATTCTGCCAATGTAACTGTTCCGTACCTGGAAATCTACCTTTAACATAAATATCCAGGTACTTCCCATATCACATATCATAAACTTGGATTACCGAATACTCTAATAAATAATTTACCACAGAATTATAAAAGTGCAAGCGTTTTATATGAAACAATGGAAATATATGATGTGATATCATCGTATTGGCTGACAATTTTATACTTTATGACTTATCATAAGCCACTGTCTTAATTAAGTCAAACCTTTTCATTTCGTAACTTAATCTATTATTTTCTTAACCATCGCTACTTATACATAAGCCTTAATCTTAAGACTGCATACAAACCCTGTAATGCATAATACCAGCATAACAACTGCAGAATAGAAGTATGCTCCTGTCATCATATATAAACTACTTCCAACTCCCTGACCAATAAAAACAGATATCAATAAGTTGAAATTTACAATGCTAAAATTCATTGCATAATTTTTCACGCCAAAATAATCACGAATGAAATTCGAATTGTTCGGGGTAATACCTCCATACCCAAATCCCATGAAAATAAAGGCTCCAAACAGAAGCATAACGAGATTGTTTTTTACCGCAATCGATAAAAGTACTACACCCGTCATCGTAATAAATGAAATAACTGTCATCGTTACATTTCTGCCTTTAATGTCATAGATGCTTCCAAAGAAAAATCTTCCAAGTCCATTGCAGACAGCAACTAAGCTAACCATGTATGCGGCATTCATATCCGACATGTGGAAAGAACTTGATATCGTAAAAACCTGTCCCACGAGGCCTAGGCCTACTGCTGAAAACAACGTGCTCCAGCCAAGGTAGAACCAAAAATTTTTATGTTTCAGCATCTCTGTTGTCGTAATATTTGTTCTGGTTCCTTTCACTTTTTCATCTGTTATGGGAACCAGGGATTCTTTCGGTAACACTACCTGAAAACTGGTTATGGTAAAAACTATGGCAAATAATATGCCCAATACAATAAATGTCTTGCTCCATCCAATCTGCTTCATCAGTGCAGTAGATAAAGGACCAAAAATCAGACTGCCAGCGCCAAAACACATAAGAAATATTCCTGACATCATTCCTGCATTTTTGGCAAACCATCTATTTCCGGTAGCAAGTACACAGTTATATAC
>JBASOB010000002.1:0-8284 GCA_049657865.1 Mobilitalea sp. | reverse complement strand
ATTCAACGTCTGTTCCTCCATTTTTGCAGATGCAATTGCATAGGACCGCAGTGCACCAGGAATCGGAATATTCCGTTTGAAATTACCAATCTTAATAATGACATCCGTTCCGGATTGATGAATCAGCAGTTCCTCTTTGGTTATGCAGGGCAGGAATACTTTTAAATTGTAGCCATCTTTTGTCTTCTCATATATTTCATTCTGCACAATTTGTTTCACTTCAAACAAATCGTTATAATCCAGTGCATCATTACAAATCTGATCCAGTGCCATGAGACCATTCACATCCATGTCATACCACGGGATTTTATAGATCGGTATATTACCAAAGATATCTTCAATTTCTTTAATATAGCGTTCTTGTATCATTAACCATTCATCAAAGAATTCGTTATTTACATCGGTTGGAAGAATTCGATTGATATATACCCCATCTACATTGAAATTATATAGGCTCATATACATATAATTCCGTTTTGTTTCTTCCACCACCATTTTTTCAGGTATGGTAACGAGGCGGACACTGGATATCTCCTTGTTCTTAATTAATCCCTGAAGACCGAATAGTTTTATGTATAATCTCTCAATGTCATTCATTGCTTCCTTGTCTGGCAGTTCTACTTTAAAAAATTGCTTCGAAGCTGGTGCAAGAAGTCTTACGGCTACCCTGCCAACTGGGAAGAATTTCTCCATATACCAGGAAAGCAGCTCAGGTATTTTCAGCAGAGAAAGCGTCTCTCCGGTCGGCGCACAATCTACTATAATAAGATCATAACGATTTGTTTCGTATATCTCCTGAATCTTAAGAAGTGAAAACAATTCTTCAATCCCCGGAAACATAATCAACTCCTGAGCCGAGCTCTCCTTGTCCTTTAATTCTAAGAACATGCGGCTAAATGAATTCATCATATCTGCAAAATCATGTTCCATTACATAGTTTGGATCAATTTCCAGTGCAAATAGTCGGTCGGCCACTTCGATTTCCTCTTTGCCTAGAGAGATTTCGAATAGGTCTGCTAAATTGTGTGCCATATCCGTACTGACAATTAATGTTTTAATCCCCTCTGCTGCTGCTTTTCTGGCATGTGCTGCAGCTACCGTTGTCTTACCTACTCCACCCTTACCTGTAAAAATAATAATTCTTCCCATATATACTCCTTCCATACCTCTGTTTCTTTTACTGTTTCCTGTTTCTTTTGCTAATTCCTGTTTCTTTTGCTAATTCCTGTTTCTTTTGCTAATTCCTGTTTCTTTTACTAATTCCTGTTTCTTTTACTAATTCCTGTTCCTTTTGCTAATTCCTGTTTCTTTTGCTATTTTCTACTTCTTTTACTATTTCCTGTTTCTTTTGCCGATACCTATTTCTTTTGCTAATTACTATTTATTACTCTATATTGCTTTCTTTGATACGCTCTTTTGTAATGTGAATTGCTTCTGCTAATTCGAGCTATTCTGAATTAATATTATTAATTCACGCAGTGAATAGTTCGGAACGCGAAGTATTTGTGATGTAAAAAGCAAAGCATATTGCTCTGCCTTCCTATTATGCTGCGTATCTTGATTTCTCAATTAATATGAATACGTGTTACCTTCGGAATTTTATTTAATTCCTCATGTGATTTTTGATTTTCCTGCTGCAATACTTCAATCACTTTATCTACAACTTTAAAGATAATCTGTGTTTCTTGCGCCGATAAGTCATTCATAACTTTCTGTCCACAGTTTACAACTTCACGAATCATTTCCTTCATCAATATCAGACCATCATCGGCCATCTTAACTGTCACGACACGCTTATCGGATACACTTCTTTCACGCTGAATCATTTTCTTCTTTTCCATACGATTAATGATTCCGGTAGCTGTATTCAGAGGAGCATTGATATAGTCTGCAATCTCCGTCATGTTAACCTCACCCCTTCGGTAGATTAACAATAATACAAATATTTCGTTCTTGGAACAATTCAAAATCAGATTTTCCCATTGCTCCGGGAAAAAAAGTAATTTAAATCGATCCAGATATTGAAACATCAATTCTTCAAAGGTATTCATCTGTCTCTCCTTAATATTCATGCTGCAACAAATTACTTCTTCATTCGAATTAATTTAATTCTACTACCGAAGTATTCTATTGTCAAGCAAATAAATATTGCTGTTTACATTTTTTATTTAACTTCATATTTTTCTTTCATCATCATTCTATTTCTATTTTTATTTTTGCTTTTGCTTCTGCTTTTGCTTTTGCTTTTGATTTTGCTTTTGCTTTTGATTCTGCTTTTGATTCTGCTTTTGATTCTGCTTTTGATTCTGCTTCTGCTTCTGCTTCTGCTTCTGCTTCTGCTTCTGCTTCTGCTTCTGCTTTTGATTCTGCTTTTGATTCTTCTTCTTCTTCTGCTTCTTCTTCTTCTTCTGCTGCTGCTTTTGCTTCTGCTTTTGCTTCTGCTTTTGCTTTTGCTTTTGCTTTTGCTTTTGCCTTTGCCTTTGCTTTTGCCTTTACTTTTGCTTTATTTTAACTTAATTCAGATTACAACATAATCCTATAAATACAGTTCTTATCTCCTTGAAGTATAGAGTTAATCACCTTAGCACGAACCTTCTTCCCTGTCACTTTTGAAAACATTCTCTCTGCAAAACCTTCCGAGCAATTACACAGAAGGGAGGATAGCTGCCCTTCTTTATAATTATCTTTCACTGGACAAACACAGAATTCTTTATTCTCGTTCGCAATAATTTCTTGCTTTAGCAAATCACATTCTACAATCCATCCCCATGTTTCGGTAAGGAATTTAAGGAATCCCTCTAAATCACCGACATAACGATCTAGAATTTTATCCATATCGAGAGACCTATAATGATAATTAGCGCAATCTTTAATTGCTTCCGGATTGTTTCTTGTCTCGCATTCCTTGCTCATGTTCTTAAGTAGTTCTTCTGTCCATCCAGAGGTGAATTTAATTGAATATTCTTCTTTTTCATCCATATTCTTTATTCCTCCCAATCTCAGTTAAAATATCACATAATGCAGCTCCTGCAATCAATTAAAAAATCTCTTTTATAAGAATAGTCTCAGATCCTATACTTTCGTCATAATTCAAAAAGCAAATCGTCATTAATTTTCCTACCTTATCAGCATATATACTTCATTTTCTTTCAGTTCAATCTCCCACTTCTCCTCTTGATATACAACCGAAAGTTTTATATCCTTTTTCGCAATGAATTCAGCCTGTGTCAATGCATTCTTCTCCCAATATAAATTCAGCTCTGCTCCGCCGCGAAGACAGACACCCTCTAGCTTTCCTTCCGGCCATTCTTTGGCAAGCGCTGGTAAAAGAATAACACGATTGTCATTACTCTGTACCAGCATCTCAAGCATACCCGCTGTTCCACCAAAATTACCATCAATTTGAAAGGGTGGATGATTGTCAAACATATTTGGTAAGGTGGATTGTCTCATCAATCGTATCAGATTCTTATATGCATTATCCTCATCCCATAACCTTGCATAAATGTTAATAATCCAAGCCAGACTCCAGCCGGTATGTCCACCTCCGTGTCGAAGTCTTCTCTCTAGTGTTTTCTGTGCTGCTTTTGCAAGTTCCGGAGTGCCATCCATCGTAATCTGCGTGGACGGATATAATCCGTAGAGTTGTGAGATGTGTCTGTGTCCTGGTTCCGCTTCTTCATAATCCTCCAACCATTCCATGATCTGCCCATGCTTTCCAATCTTAATTGGTGGAAGCAGAGCTTTCAATGCTGCTATTTTAAGAACATGCTCTGAATCAACCTGCAGTTCCTCTGCTGCCTTGATATAAATTCCAAATAAATCATGTAGGATTTCATTATCCATGGTTGCTCCGGCACAGATACTTCCCCTGGTTCCATCATTTCTAATATAGGTATTTTCTGGTGATACCGAAGGACAGGTAATAAGATAGCCCTTATCTTCGATTAAAAAATCCTCAAAGAATGCAACTGATTCCTTTATAATATGATAATATTTCTTTAAAAATTCAATATCTTTTGTAAACAAATAGTGCTCCCACAAATGAGTGCAGAGCCATGCACCACCCATTACCCAGTAAGTTCCAGGTATCCAAGTGTCCTGTGGTGCAGAGTCCCCATAGATGTCTGTATTGTGATGAGCAACAAAACCTTTACAGTCATACATTCGCCTCGCAGTATCTTTCCCCGATTCCGCAACTTTCTCCAGCAAGTCAAATAGTGGAAGATGGAGCTCCGACAAGTTTCCTATTTCTGCAGGCCAAGAATTCCTCTGTGCCTTAATATTTATGGTATATGTAGAATCCCAGGGTGCCACCATATCTTTATTCCATATTCCCTGCAATGTTGCAGGAAGTGTACCAGGCCGGCTACAAGATATGAGCAGATATCTGCCAAATTGTAGATAGGTTACCAGGAGACCATTATCCGGATTGTCGTCACTGATAGAACCTATCCGCTTATCTGTTGGTATTTTATCTAATGATTTATGATAAGGAAGCTCAATTCTTAATCGATCGTAATAGCTCTTATAATCTGCTGTATGCCTCTCAAGTAATAGAGGATACTTGATATTCTCTATTGCTCCTAATATTTTACGACAGGTTCCAACCGGATTATCATAACGATATGTAGTTGCTGCCGTAAAGCAGACCATAACTTCATCAGCGTCCGTTACCAGAATATGCTCGCCTACGCTGCTTACACTACCTCCAATCGCTTTCACCTTACACATATTACAGAAATCAAATCCACCCTTTCCCAAATTACCTTGATAGGCAAGCAAATTTGGACTCTCAGTCCACACTTCATCAAAGAAACGGTCGCGGCCCATAGAAAGATTCATGTTGATTGTTCCGGGCATGTTCGTCGAAATTCTCATAACAATAACATCGTCGACAGCACTGATAAAAGTCTCGCGAAGAAAATGATTACCCTCATCCGTATCAAAGCTGACTCTATGTATTGCTTCATCAAGTGAAAGTTCCCTGCGATAGTTTCGAACTTTCTTAATACCTTTCATCACAATATCAACTTCACCCAAGGTCTGATATCCTCTCATACCCTGGGGCATTCCGGTAAACGAATTAACTAATAGTTCTTCTGCTTCTGCGATTTTACCAGCTAATATTAATTGACGGACTTTTCCAAGATTCATAAGTGCGCTAGGATTAATTCGGTCAATATGCTTTCCATACCATACACTATCCTCATTTAACTGTAGATGTTCCGTAGCTGGTCCTCCGAAAACCATTGCTCCGAGCCTTCCATTTCCAAGTGGCAATGCTTCGTTCCAGTCTTTTGCAGGTTGTTCATACCATAATGTATTCATTAGATTCACCTTTCAAATGTATGTATTTCAATAAAACTAACTTTCTGTCAGTTCCCGTATCCTTCTTTTTTGTTTATCAATTCTTAGTTTATTGATTAATCCTTTATTGAAGCATATTGCATTGAATAACAATTTTCAAATAATCTTATCAATTAATCTTTTATCAATTAATTTTTTATCAATTAATTTTTCCATAATTGATTAATCTTATTATACACTATCGCTAATATTTTCAATAGTATTCTCTTTTATCAAATGCTACAAATATTTTAAACTTTACATAGATTAGAACAAATGTTAAGATGAATTGTCAAACCACTACATCTACGGAACGATTTTAAACGGAGGATTTTACATTGAGAGAATTTGACAATATGGCTATCGAAGCAAAAAGCAATCCACTTCTGCTAGATCAATTTATTCAGAAAAACGAATTGTTTATTATAAAATGCGCTTCCTCAGTCTCACATTCCTATGTTTCTAAAAGCGACGATGAGTGGTCTATTGCCCTGCTCGGTTTTACACAAGCAGTGGAAGGTTATCAGTTGGAGAAGGGCAATTTTTATCGTTTTGCCGAACTTCTCATCCGGCATAAACTTATCGATTATCATAGATCACAGGCAAAATATAGTCCAGAAGTATCTGTCAATCCAATTGTTTTTGATGCTGAACAGGATGCCGAGGACGAAAATAATTCAATTCTGATTGCTGTCTCCGAAAAAATCAGTAAAGAAGACAATAATTCTGTAACCTTAGAGATTGAAGCAATCAATGAGACAATTAAATCCTATGGATTTACCTTTTTTGATTTAGTAGACTGCTCCCCAAAAGCAGCCAAAACGAAACTTGCCTGTGCACATGCAGTAACATATATCCTCCAAAATCCTATTCTAATTCAAGAGCTGCAAAAAACTCATATGCTTCCAATTAAAATAATTGAAAAAAGTGTCAAGATACCCCGAAAAATATTAGAACGTCATCGTAAATATATTATAGCAGCGGTAGAGATTCTCGATGGAGAGTACCCTCACCTTGCAGATTATTTACGTTATATTAGAGAGGAGATTGGCAAATGAAAGCTATAATTATGGATATAAAAGATGGTTTTTGTGCAGCTTTCTCTGATGATGGATGTATTACAAAAGTCAAAAATTCCAACTTTGAGATTGGACAGGTAATTGAAATCACCAATAAGAGCATTCCTATTACTAGGAAATTTGCTCTGCGTGCAGCCTCCATTGCAGCTGTTTTTATTATAGGAGGATCCACTACCTGGGCATATGCAACTCCATACTCTCATGTAAGTCTTGATGTAAATCCCTCAATCGAGTATGCCGTTAATATCTTTGACCGAGTAATCGGTGTAACTGCTATAAACGATGATGGACAGGATATTTTAGATAAAATTAATCTTCATAATATTAACCATTTAAGTATAGAGGACGCTATCTCAAAAACCGTTACTATCATTGCAGACAATGGTTATTTTAGCAGTGAAACACCAGAAGATTCCTCTGCTGATACAAATTCTAATATCAATATAGAGGATTCTACTAAAATCGATGGGGGTATTGTAATCTCTACTTCCAGCAAAAGCAAAAAGAAAGCCGAGAAGCTTGCAGATGTATTAGAAGCTAGCGTGGAAGCTCAACTTGATGAGAACGGTGATAAGGTTGTACTTGAAGTGGTAAGCGTAGATCAAGAACGTGTTCAAAGGGCAGAAGAACTAGGAATAACTGCCGGGAAACTTGAACTAATTGAAAAGCTTCAACGCAGTGCAGAAAATCCCGAAGATATCATAATTGAAGAATGGGTAGATCAACCAGTCAAAGAAATCATGAAAGAAACAAATGAAAATAGAAAAGCAGCCAAAGAATCAAAAACGAATGTTTCAAAGAAATCTGACACAAAGACCAAAGATTCGAAGAATTCTGATCAGTCTGCGAACGATATTGATGCTAAAGCACAGCAGTTTAATACGGATAATCAGATGCTGCAACCAGAATCAAGTAGAACCCACAATGGCGCAGTTCCAACAATAGCTCCTGACAATTATTCTTCTAAAGAGAATAAAGATAGAATAAAAAATAATTTATCAGAACAGAAGACTGAAAACAAAACGGATCAATCCTCCCAGCATGATAATAATAAAGCCTTTCAACAGCAACAAAGTGAAGAAGAATCTGATACGATTGATGCGATAGATGGCATACAAAATAATAGTGATGTTTCACCAATAATAGACGATAGTAATATCGTTTCCAAGTGGAAAACATCAGACAAAATAAAACAGTCGGAACAAAAAGAGCAGGAACAGACAGAACAAATCACCGAGCAGGAATCAGCTCAAAAAACAAAGCGTAAAGCGGAACAAAAAGCCGAGCAGATAGCCAAGAAAATAGCAGCACAAGAAGAAGAGAAAGAATCTGAGCTAAAAGCCGAGAAAGAATCAGCGCAGGAAGAGAGCAAGAATCAGAGCAAGAAACAGAAAAAATAATAGAAAAAGCAACAGAAAAAACAACAGAACAAAATCAGAATAAGAGCCAAACAAAAAGTTACGAAAAAATGAAGAACGACGAAATATGTAAATATATATAGAAAATCAATTTCAATAAAGCCACTATAATTTCTTACCTACACTCTTTACCGCAACAGTTATTCAATTTAACTGTTCCATATATTAGTGCAAATAGGATTCATAGTGGCTTTATCTATATCAAAAGCATCTTTACTATATCATTAGGTTCTTTGTCAAATCTGCTGGGGTGATACTGCCCTCCAGCATTTAAAATCAGACCCTCATAAAATTATATTTTCTGAGGAATATCGTATATCATCTAGTAGGCTTGTTCAAGAAAACAGGTAAGAAGTCATAGAAAGGCTACCTGCTGTATATCCCTTATTATATCTTGTTACGGTGTCTTTTTCATCAACAGCGCCCAGAATATATAAC
>JBASOB010000001.1:0-5558 GCA_049657865.1 Mobilitalea sp. | reverse complement strand
ACTCGTAGAAAATGGTAAAAATAAGCTGGTGGAAGGAAAGAAGATTACAACCCTAGAACGCTTTCTGGCACAACTAAAAGATCCTATGATTATTATCTTAATTGTAGCAGCTGTTATATCTGGGGTTACAGCATCCTATTCCGGTGAAGGGTTTGCAGATGTAATCATAATCATGATAGTTGTTATCATAAATGCCGTGCTGGGAGTATACCAGGAGAGTAAAGCTGAGAAGGCAATCGAAGCACTTCAGGAAATGGCGGCCTCCACAAGTAAAGTACTTCGTGACGGACAGATGGTATCTGTTCGAAGTGAGGATATCGTGGTTGGTGATATTATAATTTTAGAAGCCGGAGATGCAGTTCCTGCCGACGGAAGAATTATTGAAAATGCAAGTATGAAACTGGAAGAATCTGCACTTACCGGTGAAAGCGTTCCGGTAAATAAGATGATTAATATCCTTGGTCTTGAAGGTAACACAGATGTACCCCTTGGTGATAGGAAAAACATGGTATACATGGGCAGTACCGTTGTCTATGGCCGTGGTAAAGTAGTAATCACAGGAGCAGGTATGGATTCTGAGATGGGTAAGATTGCAGATGCAATCTCCAAAGCGGAGGAAGGTCAGACTCCGCTCCAAATCAAACTTGCTCAGCTTAGTAAGATTCTTAGTTATTTAGTAGTTGGAATCTGCGTATTTATTTTTATCTTCAGTCTTCTTCGTTCCGGAGATTTCTCGGGAGAAGTTATCCTAAGCACCTTTATGATTGCAGTCAGCCTTGCAGTAGCAGCGATTCCGGAAGGACTTGCTATGGTAGTTACGGTTGTATTATCGATCGGCGTTACGAACATGTCCAGACGAAATGCGATTATCCGCAGACTTACGGCGGTAGAAACATTAGGTTGTGCTGAGATTATCTGTAGTGATAAAACAGGAACCTTAACACAGAACAAGATGACGGTAGTCGAGCATTACGGTGATAATTCTAAACACATTGCACAAGCAATGGCACTTTGCAGCGATGCTGAGTTAGACCTTGATAATAAGGCGACTGGTGAACCTACCGAATGCGCACTTGTAAACTTTGCATTTAAAGAAGGCCTTCCAAAACCTAAACTGAAAGAAGAAGCTCCAAGAGTTGGAGAAGCACCATTTGATAGTAGTCGTAAGATGATGAGTACGATTCATAAGATTGATAGTCAAATAGTTCAATTCACCAAGGGTGCACCTGATGTAGTGTTAAATCTCTGTACTACCTACATCAAAGATGGTAAAGTAATACCTCTTGATGATGCAGGAAGAGAAATTATTAAAGAAGCGAATAAAGCAATGGCACGTAAGGCACTACGCGTATTATGCGTTGCTCAGAAAATATATGATACTATTCCGGCTGATTTTGAACCGGCGAACCTTGAAAAAGATTTAACTTTTATCGGACTTACTGGAATGATCGATCCGATCCGTCCGGAAGTGAAGGCAGCAATCGTAGAATGTAAGGAAGCTGGTATCACGGCTATTATGATCACAGGCGACCATAAAGATACGGCAGTTGCAATCGCTAACGAACTTGGTATTTTAGAAGATGAATCACAGGCAATTACCGGTGCCCATCTTGATACAATCAGTGAAGAAGAATTAGCAGCAACAATTAGGAATTATAGAGTTTATGCACGTGTTCAACCAGAACATAAAGTTAGAATTGTTACAGCATGGCGTAAAAATGGCTGTATTACAGCGATGACCGGTGATGGTGTCAATGACGCTCCAAGTATCAAGAGTGCTGATATTGGTATCGGTATGGGAATTACAGGTACCGATGTTACGAAAAATGTTGCAGATATGGTACTTGCAGATGACAACTTTGCGACCATAGTCGGAGCGGTAGAGGAAGGCAGAAGAATCTACGATAACATCAGAAAAGCAATCCAGTTCCTGCTTGCTTCTAATATGAGTGAAGTATTAAGCATTTTCTTTGCAACCTTATTAGGATTCACGATTTTACAGCCGGTTCATCTACTTTGGATCAACTTAATTACTGACAGTTTCCCAGCTCTTGCACTCGGTATGGAAAAGGGAGATACGGACCTTATGAAGAGAAAGCCTCGTTCATCTAAAGATGGTATCTTCTCAGGAGGCCTTGGCTTTGATGTAGTATATCAAGGGGTGCTCGTGACTTTAGTAACCTTGACAGCATACTTCATTGGTCATTATATTGAACTTGGTACTTTCGCAGTTGCAGGGGATTATAGTAAAGATGGAACAACAATGGCTTTCCTTACTTTGAGTTTCGCAGAATTGTTCCATGCTTTCAATATGCGTAGTCAACGAGGCAGCATCTTTAAAATGAAAACACAGAATATCTTCTTATGGGGAGCAAGTATCTTAAGTTTGGTTCTTACAACGATTGTTATCGAAGTACCAGTTCTTGCACATGCGTTTAAGTTTGCACAAATCGATTTTAATGAGTATATCATTGCAGCATTATTAGGTGCATGCGTGATTCCTGTAGTTGAAATTGTGAAAGTGATTCAACGTAAAGTGGAAAAGAATAAGTAAAATAATATTAGTAACAGTATACAAATAAAAGTACAAATACAAATACTAATATTAATACATAAGAATTGATTGTATATTAGTAATACATATGATAAGAAGCATTAAAAGTTAGAATTATTAAAAGTTAGAATTGTTAATAATTAGAATTATGAAAACAGAAGCAATACTTGATAAACAGAAGTAAGATATATTTTATGATCAAGACCCCGACTCTGAGTTGATTCCCCTTAAGTAGACAAGGTAAATAACCAAAATCTATTTAAGGGGAATTATATCACTAGGTCGGGGTCTTTTCTGTATGTCGAACTTACCAACTGGCCTTGGTCTAACCAGAGACCACAATGAAATTTGGTATATATGTCGTATTATGGAGAAATAAATTGTTTATAATGCACATTTTTGGCTTGGATAGATTGTGTTACAATATTAACGAAAAACGTGGTCAGACCAAAAGACAATAGTTTGACGAATTAAAATTTAAGTACTTAATTGATGGGTATTGTTAGAACGATATACAGGGGAAATAGGGAAATATTTTTTACTGGTTACGAGTAATCAGGAAAGGATCATATTAGTCTTAGAAGAATGTTACGTAAAGTAGAAGGTTTGTTTTTGAGAGGATGATTCATGATAGGATCAATAAAACCATACTTTTACTAATAAGATAGGTCATTTCTGTATTATGAGCAATTTGTAAAATTATTTATAAATACAAAATATTATACTATTTGGGAGGGTTATTATGTTTTTATTTGAAGCACAACCACTTAGCAACTGGATCATGTTGCTCGTAGTTTTTGCAGTATTGATTGTACTTAATGAAATTGGTCGCAGGTATAAGGTAGGTGGCATCATGCTTTTCATGGTATTGCCAATTATTCTGACATTTTTTGTATGGCCAAAAACAACAGCCGGTACCAGCGTAAATGACTGGTTCCATTATGCGAAGGTGTACTCCTCATTGGCTGGATGCATCGGATTTTTTCTGATCCGTCATGTAAAGGGATTAAGCAGTAAAAAGTGGGCTTTATGTTTTCCGCCATTAATTCTGGCTATTAATATCTTGGAAGCAGTAGCTCGTGATTTTCAGATTTACGGTGAAAAACTCACCGGAGGATTATTTGAAGGAATGGCAACTGTTAGTGGTTCCTGGAATATCATGAATGGAATTGCAGGTATCCTAAACATCATAACGATTACAGGATGGTTTGGAATCTGTATCAGTAAAGATAAGAGCAAAGATATGCTATGGCCTGATATGCTTTGGTTCTGGATTATTGCTTATGATATCTGGAACTTTGCATATACTTATAACTGCTTATCAGGTCACGCATGGTATTGCGGTATCGGGTTATTATTAGCACCTACTGTTGCAGCATTCTTTATCAAGAAGGGTGCTTGGTTACAACATCGTGCACAGACGCTTGCAATCTGGTGTATGTTTGCTATGACCTTACCATCCTTTATTGATGACTCTCAATTTGCTGTAAAGTCATCCCTTAATACAACAGCATTGTTTGTTGTAAGCTTACTGGCATTGCTCGCTAATATTGCTGTTTTTGTATATTTTGCTTACAAAATCGTGAAGACAAAACGCAATCCAATTAAGGGAGAATTATACACTGATTTAAAGAGTTATAAGGAAATAAAGGCACTTTCCGAATAGTCGAAGTAGTTGAATGAAATAGAATATGCTATCAATTTTGATTTTATATTAAATATCACCTTGGTTTTGCTTTGAGGCAAAATCAGGGTGATATTTTTATTGAATTGTTTATTTGCAATGCTATAATATACAAGATAACTGTTTATATAAAAAAATTGTGAAAAATATGTGAAATTAGCACTCTCCTATTGACAGTGCTAATTTCAAGTGTTATAGTACATATATAACAAGAAGAGATAATTGAAAGCAAGAAGAATTCAACTATCTGCAAAATATGACACTAGAAATAATATGATTAAGGAGGAATGGTTTAATATGATCACTAAGAAAAATTACCAAATGAAGTGTGATGTCAGAGAAAAGAAAGATTCCTACATTCTGGAAGTAGACCTGCCCGGCTTCGAAAAAGAAGAGATAAAAGCATATGTTAAGGATGGCTACTTAAATATATCTGCTTCACAGAATAAAGAATTGAAGAAGGAACATGGGAAATATCTGAGAGAAGAACGCTATTATGGGGCTTGTGAGCGAAGCTTTTACGTAGGAGAGGACATCGACCCGGATAATATTAAGGCAAATTACACCCATGGTGTACTGAACTTGATGTTACCTAAAATTGATCAGGAGAAAATAAAAGAAAGAGGCAGAATTAGTATCGCATAATATCATGATCTATAATTCATAATTCATAATTCATAATTCATAATTCATAATTCATAAGATGTAAGATGTAAGATGTAAGATGTAAGATGTAAGGTGTAAGATGTAAGGTGTAAGATAGTAAGAAATCTGTTCAATATCATATATAATTATGAGTTGTTAAAAAGGAAAATCAGGAAAAAAATTAAGTAAAATCAGAATGATAGTATTAAAGCGATAGCAATTAAATTGTAGAGCTAATCCATGTAATGCCTGCTGATATTGCATGGTCAATTAAATATTATAATATTCTAAGGAGGAATCTATATGTTGTTACCAAGTATTTTTGAAAATAATTTTGTTGATAGTTTGTTTGATGATATGTTTTCCTTCCCATTTACCTTTAATATGCCATCTGCTCAGCTGATGCATACAGACGTACAGGACTTAGGAGACAATTATCAATTGGAAATTGAACTTCCGGGATATGAGAAGAAAGATGTCCATGCACAGCTGGAAAAAGGTTATTTGACAATAACGGCTGAGAAACAGGAGACAAAAGAGGAAAATGATGAAAATGGTAAATATGTTCGCAAAGAACGTTACAGAGGCAGTTGTAAGAGAAGTTTCTATGTTGGAGAGAATTTAAAAGAAGAAGATTTTCATGCCACCTTTGATAATGGTATTATGAAACTGGTA